>JBOGIN010000093.1:0-3242 GCA_050742275.1 Vicinamibacteraceae bacterium | reverse complement strand
CCCACAGGTCACGACCGGTCACACGATACCGTTCCGCGGACCGCTCGTAGACCATCTCGTAGCGAAAGGTGACGACGGCCGTGTTCCCGGCGATGTCGATCTGGCGATCGTGCTCGTGAAACTCATGGACTGTGGCGTTCGTGCAGAAGTCACGGAACCCGGCTAGAAGCGTCTCCCGTCCCCGCGCACGCCCTGCGAAGCCGGGAACCGCCATCACGATGTCAGGATGCACCAGCGGCGAGAGCGCCTCCACTCGACCGTCGAGCCATGCGGCGTTGATTGCCTGCATGGCTCTGGTCACACGCTCGACGAGAGAGTCGTTTACCATGCGCCGGTCATCATGTCCTGGCCTCAGCGCCTTGCACACTTGAGGTGTGTCACGTTCGGCATGGCGACCGTTCGCACCAGCTCGAGCCTGTGGAGATCGTCGCCAACGCCTTCGAACAGTCGTTCGCCGCCGCCGAGAATTGTTGGCACGAGGTGGATTTCCATTTCGTCGACCAGGCCAGCCACGAGGTACTGCTGCGCGGCAGTTGCTCCGCCGGCAAGCGCCACGTCTTTGCCGTTGGCGGCCTGCCGCGCCTGTTCGAGCGCCGTCTCTATGCCACTGGTGATGAAGGTGAAGGTCGTCCCGCCCTCGAGCGCGAGCGGCGCGCGCGCATGATTGGTGAGGACGAACACCGGATGATGGAAGGGCGGGTTGGCGCCCCACCAACCGTTCCACGGCTTCTCGGTTTTCCAGGGACCCGGGTGGCCGCCAAACATGTTGCGCCCCATGATCGTGGCGGCGATGTTCTCGAGCGATTCCTCGACAACGCGCGTGCTCTCGTTGACCTCTCCGCCTTCCTTCCCGTGCGCCGCGCGCCAGGCGGCGAGTGAAATCGCCCACTCATGCAAGCGCTCGCCGCCAATCCCGAGCGGATTCTCAACGCTTTGGTTGGGGCCGGCCACGAAACCATCCAACGACATTGAAATACGTAAGCGCAGCTTGGACACGTTCTTACCTCGCTTGGAACATCCCGTTCGCATGAATCATTGCCACGTTCCAGGACTCTACCACGATGGTCTGAACTGCTCATCGACACATGCGGTGCGGTCCACCGCCGAACCGCTCACGGGCCGCCATCACCTCTCCGAGTGGCGCGACTGGCGGCGGGAGCCTCGCGAACCTCGTTCCAGCGGAAGTATTTTCGGGGCGCCATCGCCAGCATCTCGCGATCGTCTTCCGTATCGCCGTACGCGTAGAGCGTCCCGTACTCAGAAAGTCTGTAGCGCTCTCGAATACGTCTGGCTTTCTCTTCTCCGCAACAGTCACCACGCACGTATCTTCCCGTGAGTCGGCCGTCTCGCGTTTCGAGCTGCGTGCAAATCACATCCAGGCCGAGGGCTCTGCACCACGGCTCGAGATAGACGTCGAGCGAACCCGAGACGACAACGACGCGATCCGCTTGCGCCTTGTGCCAGGCAATCCTCTCGAGCGCTACCGGGCGGATCAGGCCCGGTAGAACTTCCTCGGCGTAGCGTTCTCCGAATCGCCGCAGGCGGTCAGGATCTTCACCCCAGAACCCGACCCTCGATACGGCTGTTCTGATGACGTGATCCGACACGAGTCTCGCTTGGTACGCGGCGATCAGCGGGCCGAGGATGATACCGCCAAGGATCTTGCGTCGCCGACGCAGCGCGAAACTGACAAAGCCTGGATATGTGCCCTTGGTCGTGATGGTTCCGTCGAAGTCGAACAGCGCCAGGTCCATACGGCATCCCTACTGTCGGCAAGTGCTACCGGCAGCCACAGCCTAGCCCAAGGACGCCTGTACGTCCCGTTGCTTACGATCGTGGCGTTGCGAACGGCCGTGTGAACCGCTTCGACGTCGGATGATGTGAAGACTTGATATCGGTCACGGTGCTGAATGCGCCCGTGAAACAGTGGCACAAGTATAGTGCCGAACTCTTTCCGGCCGGTATGATTGAGCGCCGTCCGCCGATCCGGTTGGCCTCCTCATCGAAGCGCAAACCTCATGTCGAGCATGACGCGGGTGGGAACAGGAGTCCCCTTCCGTAATCCCGGTCGGAACCGCCACTGACGCGCTGCTCGAAGCGCTTCTTCATCGAGCCCGAGACGCGGGTCGAGAGAGCGAACCACCTGCACGTCTGAGCAGGTGCCATTCGCCTGGACCACACACTGGACGCGCACCGTGCCCTGAATTTTGGCGTGCAGGGCGGCCGCCGTGTATGTGGGGAGACGCTCTTCGACCGGCACTGGCGCAGAAACGCCGTGCCCCACATCAAAGACGGGAACGGATGCGCGCCAATATGGGCTCAGCGCAAGAACGCCCACGAGCACGACGCTGGCACACGCCAGCACGGCGGCCGCGGCACGTCGATGCCCTCCGCCCCTTCGCTCGATCGACCTCACCGTCGCTTCGAACCCTCGCAGGATGCGTGCGTCACGCATGCCGGCTTTGGCGCGATCGATGCTCCCAAATCGGCTGTGCGCGTCACCTTCTGCCTGTTCCGGCGTCATGCCGCGTTTCAGGTTCTGCTCAATCCGAAGCTGCACGTGGAACCGGAGCTCTTCGTCCAACTCGCGCTCGAGCCGTTGCAAGCGAAAGACGTTGAAGAAGCGGCTGAGACGAGACATGTCAGACGACTTTCGGAGTTGCCCCTATAGACATCTATATGAAATACTCAGATCACTGAGGTCCCATGTCAAGACTCAATCGCGTGCCGAGTCATCTCCGCCACGCGCTGGGTGTGTCGCTTGGCGTCCACGTGATCCTGGGCGGGCTCGTCGCATGGATCTCGACCTCGCCACGGCCAACAGCGCCAGTCGCAGCGCCTCGTGGTGAGTCGGTCCGAATGGTCTATCTCAACACCCCAGGGCCCGGTGGCGGGGGCGGCGGCGGCGGCAACAGTCGCGCGGATCCGCCGCGGCGGCTGACATTGTCGGGTTCCGACGCCGTGTCTATTCCCGTCCCCAAAGACACACCCTTCGAGCCACTCGCGTCAGAGCCCGTGCCCGAGCCAGAACCGCCACCGAAGATCGTGCTGCCGGTGATGGCCGCCTCGTCTGGTGCAATCGAGCTCGATGGCGCGATCTTCGCGCCACCGCACATGATGTCCCAGGGCTCCGGATCGGAGGGCGGAGCGGGCTCAGGAGAGGGGACCGGCTCCGGACCGGATGACGGCCCCGGCCTTGGTCCTGGAACCGGCGGCGGCACGGGTGGGAACGTGTACCGAAC
>JBOGIN010000092.1:0-2958 GCA_050742275.1 Vicinamibacteraceae bacterium | reverse complement strand
GATCGCGACGAGCTCGGAGCGGTGCCAGCGCCCCGAGGCGCTTCGATAGTGGACGTGAATCGTCGCCCCGACGGTGGGGACGCTCGTCAAGAGGAACCGGGCTTGCGCGCCGGCCGCAATACCGCTGATCTGCTCCAGCTCGTTCGGGAATCCCTTCCCCGTGGCGACCACGTTCAACGCGACACCCTTTCCACAGTTCGCCAGGATGAGGTGATCTTGTGCCACGTGGCCGATAACGACCGGCGTATCGGCTGCGTCCCAGAGGCGCCATGCGCGCCAGGTGAAGATAATCACCACGACACAGGTGACCACCAACAGCACGAAGGTTGGCACGTCCGCCGGCGGCCACCACTCGCCATAGAGCCTCGCCATGTCGCTCCTTTCTCAGCCGTCTTTGCCGTCTACGGCCCGCTGGACGGGCCGACAGCCTGGGCGTGACAGAATATAGCTGGAAGAGCTCCCGCTTGCACTGGGGAGCATAGCGGGCTGGAGTAGCATGCCGCAAATTGCCGGGACACGGGTGACGGAGTGGAACGACGGGGCGCCACGCCGGATGGCCGACGCCCTCGTCGTGGAGGCCCCGCTGGAGGTGCGCGTCAACGGAGCGCCCATAGTGGTGACGATGCGCACGCCTGGGCAAGACGCGGAGCTGGCCACGGGATGGCTGTTGACGGAAGGCTTCATCGACGATCGCCGCGCGTTGGCGCACGTTGCCGCGGCGCCGGATACAGCAGACGACGTGGTCGAGGTGACACTGTGTGACGGCGTGGCGTTCGATCCAGAGGCGAGGGTGCGCCGTGTCATGGCCACGTCGAGCTGCGGCTTGTGCGGTGTCGTCGAGCGCGGGGCGGTCCGCGTGCCAGGTCTTGTGACGGCGACCTCCACGCTTCGGGTCGCGCCGAACGTCTTGTGCGGGCTCCCGGACGTCTTGCGTGATGCGCAGACGATCTTTGCACGAACCGGAGGCCTTCATGGCGCGGCGCTCTTCGACGCCGACGGCACGCTGCAGGTCATTCGTGAAGACGTCGGGCGTCACAACGCTGTCGACAAGGTCGTCGGCTGGGCTGTCATGGAGGGACGCGTGCCGCTGACGGCATCGGTCCTGCTCGTCAGCGGGAGGGGCGGCTTCGAAATCGTGCAAAAGGCGTGTGCAGCCGGCGTGCCGGTGGTCGCGTCCGTGTCGGCGCCGTCGAGTCTGGCCGTTGCGCTAGCCCGTGAGCTGAACGTCACGTTCGTAGGGTTTCTCCGGGGCCGCCGATTCCTCGTCTACGCCGGCGCGGAGAGACTGGGGCTCTCCGAGCCCTAGCGGTTGCGTACGACCACCAGGACGGGGCTTACTTCGTGTCATCCTCCTCCTCGGCACAGAGCACGCCGCGGAGCTCCGCCATGCTGCGAGGGGACCAGGCAGAGCGAAACTCGCGGGCAAGGACTCTGCGGACTGCGGAAATCCGAGTGCCGCGGACCATGCTGACGAACCGGACGGCCTCGCGACCGAATCGCGCGCGCTCCTCGTCCGACGCCTCCGCTTTGTACGCAGCAATGGCTTCACGGGCCGAGCCATGCTCGATGCTGAAGTCTTCGTGCAGGTAACCCTGGAACGCGTGGGTCAGCTCTGGAAAGGCCGAGACGAGGATACGGCTGGTGCGCCGCGGTTTGGCCCGCTTGCGGGCTGTCTGCGACCTCATCGCGACACCTCGGGGTAGGCGGTCAACACGAAGAAACGACCGAGGCGCTCATCCCATCTGAGGGCGATCCTCGCGTCCCAACAGGTCCTGGAAGGGCCTGTGCCACGCCGGAGCGAATGGCCGATTGGCTCGGATGGATCGCCACGAAACCAAACGACGAGATTCGGCCGTCGTCCGCGCCGTCCCGACCAGCGCTCTATCCGTGCGCGCGACGCCTCGAGGGCGCTGGCGACGACACGTTCGGCCGTCTCGCGATCCGCGAACGTCGAGGCGGCCGAGATATCCTCGGCCGCCAATCTCGCGCGCAGGTCCGCCTCGCTGAGGCCAACGTGGCGTGCAAGCGTATGGCCTCCCCGTGCCTCGTCCCAGCCGAGGTCGCGGCGCGGCGCGCTCACTGGGGCCGCTGCTGTCTGCCCGGTGTCAGCGGCAACAGAAGACGACGCTTGGCGGCCGTTGTCTTCAGCGGCGAGGGAAGCCTTGGCGGTCTTGGACTGTGTTGCGTCCTCCGCCGGCAGGTTCAGTTGACAACCTGCGGACAGGATCGCAAGCGTGGCGGCGACGCCGAGTCGACGGCGGATTACTCCGAGCACTGGCCTGCCGTTGTCCTGAAGAGCGGCTCTGACTCCTTCGACGAGGGATCGATGATTGCGTACTCCTCGTGTCCCCAAGCGGACCACTGCACGACCCAGAGCGGCTTGCCTCTCAGGCGAAGCAGCGCCAATGGGTACATGAGGGCCACGGAGTGGTAGTCACAGGCGGTGACAGCGGCTCCCATGCGTGTGGGCTCGACGCTTCCACCCTCGTCGACGCGCACCCAGCCGGACACGAATGACACGATGTCACAGTCCGCGTCCCGGTCACTCGGCTTGCGCTTGTATCGTTTCGTTGCTTCGACGTAATACATGCGGTCGCCCTGCCGGCTTGCCGCTGGGGCATTGTAGACCGCCTCCAGCGCAGGAGCCGTGCGCTCGCGTAACTTGTCGTCTACCGGATGCCGCCAGCCGAAGCCTTCCTCGCGCTCGATGGCGTGCCGTTCCAGCGCCGAGATGTCGTCTGCGAGCTCGCGCCCGAGCCGCTGCCACATCGGGTCCTTGCTCGTCAGCATCTCAATCGGCTCGATGGCCGCGGCGCCCGTCCATGCAAGACCATCCTTGGGGTAGGGCTGCACGTCGGGCGGCGGCGGTGGCTCTACCGTCGCGTAGTTCGTGAGCAGCGCCGTCTGCTGCTGGCATTGCACTGGCACCCAGATGGGGCTCTCGACCTCGAGCGATCG
>JBOGIN010000091.1:0-5952 GCA_050742275.1 Vicinamibacteraceae bacterium | reverse complement strand
GACCACACCAGCGCGCGCGCGGCCGAGCACGCCCAGGTATTCGGACCGCCGCTCCGTCGTCGTCGCCGCACTGAACGTCTCGTCGTACTCGAGCGGCACGTAGAGGTTGATTTCGTCGAGCGCGATGTTGGGCAGCCGGGCGCCGGGCCCCAGCACGCCCACCACGGTGTACGCGTCGCCGCTCAAAGAGACTGTGCGGCCGAGCACGCGTCGATCCCCACCAAACGCCTGCTGCCAGAAACCATGATCGAGCACGGCAACGCGTCCTCGTCCGGGCTCGTGCTCGTCCGGCACGAAGCCGCGCCCATGGGTGATGGTCAGGCCGAGCAGGCCGAACAGTCCGTCGCCGATGCGTCCCGCACGTACCTCTTGCGGCTCGCCAAGGCCCAGGAGCGTGAAGGCGCGCGTCGTGTACGCCTCCACCTGCTCGAAGACCCGGTTCTCTTCCCGCACGCTCATGAAGTCCGGCGCGGAAAGCGCGTCGTACGCCGTGCCGTCCGGATAGAGTGTCCTGATCTCGTACAGGCGTTCGGCGCTCCGGAACGGCAACGACTGCAACAAAACCGCATGGACCACGCTGAAGATTGCCGTGTTGGCGGCGATGCCGAGCGCGAGGGTCGCGACGGCCACCGCCGTAAAGCCCGGTGCGCGCCGCAGCATGCGCAGCGCGTAACCGACATCCTGGCGCAGCTCCATGAGGTACGCGGCACGTGTCATACAGCGCCTCCGCCGTTCGTTGATCACCACACATTCGCGGCGCGAGCCCTCGTAATCGCCGAAGCGGCGCAGCACCAGATCGCGCGCACGCCCGGGTGTCTCACCCCGCTCCATCAGCTCGCGCGTCCGCATCTCGAGATGAAACGAGAGCTCCTCTTCCACATCGGCCTTCGGCTCCAGCCCGAACAGGCGACGGAAGGAGCTCCACCGCGTCATTGCCGTCTCTCTACGAACGCACGGCCGGGACTTCGAGCGCCGCGAAGACCGCCGCGGCGTAGCGACGCCAGCTCTCCGCTTCTGCCTGGAGCCGCGCTCGTCCGACGCTGGTCAACGCGTAGAACTTCGCGCGCCGGTTGGCCTCTGACGCCCCCCACCGCGCCTTGACCCATCCACGCTCTTCGAGCCGGTGCAGCGCGGGATAGAGGGTGCCCTCCCCCACTGCCAGCGCGTCGCCGGTGGATTGCTCGATCCAGCGTGCCACGCCGTATCCGTGCGCCGACGCGCAGCTCAGGGCCTTCAGAATCAACAGGTCCAGCGTGCCTCTGAGGATCTCCTGGTCCGACTGCGCCATCTCTGCTCCCTCGGGTTTCGATGGAAAGATACACGCGGCCCCATCGAAATACAAGGGATCGCGCTAAGAGGAACGTCGCGCAGGCCTATCTCTGGGGTGTCCCTATGCTGAAGAGCGTGCCATCGCTGCGGAGAAAGATCTGGCCCTTCGAGATGGCGGGCGATGCCAGGAAGCGTTCCCCGAGATCATTCCGCGCGAGGATCTCCGGCTTCCGTCCGGCCCGCAGGACCAGCGTTTCGCCGGTCTCACTGACGAGATACACCTTTCCGTCTGCAGCCACGGGAGACGCGAAGAAGATGCCGTCGAGCCGTGTTTGCCACAGCCGCTCGCCTGTCCGCGCGTCCGCGCAGGTGAGAACGCCAATGTCGTTCGTCATGTAGAGCAGGCCGCGATAATGCACGAGTGACGAGGTGTAGGCCGCGCCGCTCGCTGACTGCCATTCCACGTGACTCGCCGACACATCGCCTCGGCCACCCGCTCGAATCGCCAGATATGGGCTGCCCCGATAACCGCGACTCACATACACGACGCTGTCGTGAAAGATCGGCGAGGGCACGGGGGTTCGGCGCGGCTCTCCGGCGTGCCAAAGAAACCTGCCGGTGGCTGGATCGTAGGCATCCACGCGCTCACTGGAATTGACGACCAGCTCCACACCGCGCGGCGTCGGCACGATGACCGGCGTGCTGTAGGATGCGAGGCCTCGGCCGCGATCGACCTTCCAGCGCTCCCGTCCGGTACGTGCGTCGAGCGCGAGGAGATACGAAGCGGGCGAATGGTCACAGAGCAGGATGAGGAGACCGTCGTGCAGCACCGGCGAGCTGCCATGTCCCCAGTTGATGTCGAACGGAGAATACTCCCGTCCGAGGTGGCGCGTCCACACGACGCGCCCCTCCATGTCGAGCGCCACGAGCTGTCCAGTGCCGAACCAGGCGTAGACGCGCTCGCCGTCGGTCACGGGGGTCGCGCTCGCGAGGTTGTGCTTCTCGTGGAGCCGCGGCAGCGGACCGGCGGCTTCCATGCGATGCTCCCACAACCGGCGGCCGTCGAGACGGTTGAACGCTTCGACGACGAGGACGATCTTGTCGTCTGCCTCGGCCCCGGCGCCTGCCCAGGCGCCCCCGATGGGCTTCTCTTTCGCCGCCAGGGCTGCGCTCTGGCGTGCGAGCCCGGGATGCGCGTCGCCGTCGAGCGGCACGCGCCCGAGTTGCGACGTCGCGAAAACACGATCACCCCAGACGATGGGTGACGAGGCACCGAGACCGCGGAGGCGCGCTTTCCACGCGAGGTTCTCGTCACCGCTCCACGACGTGGGGAGACCCGACTCGGCAGACACCCCGAGCCCCAAAGGTCCACGCCACTGCGGCCAGTCCTCAGCCGCAAGACGAGTGGTGGCCAGCAACAGCAGCACGACGAGCCTCCAGAGCTGGGTCGAGCACGCGCGTTTACGATTGGTCACGGCTTCACTCTAGCATCCCGCCGGCGCCAGGTGCAGGATGGCCGCGCGTTACACATGAAGGCACGCTCCGCACGCCAATGGCACTTGCACCGCAGCGACCCTTTGTGACATAGATCGCCTATGTTATGCGTCAACGGCGAGACGAGATTCCCCCCGGCACCCTCGACATGTTGATCCTGAAGACGCTCGCGCGGGGCGGGTCAATGCACGGGTTCGAGATTGCCGACTCGATCCTGCAGGTGTCGGACGACGTGCTGCAGGTCGAGGAGGGATCGCTGTACCCCTCGCTACAACGCATGCTGATGAAGGGTTGGCTCGAGGGCGAGTGGGGCCGCACCGCTGACAACCGCCGCGCGCGCTACTACCAGCTCACACGCGCTGGACGCACGCAGTTGGCGCAGGAGATCGCACGTTACCAGCGTGTGTCTTCGGCAATCGCACGAATCGTGCAACCAGCGTGAGGAGGATGTCGGCTCGCCCCGCGCAGCCTTGGTTGATCCAATGACGACGCTTCGGTCAGAGTAGGCTCGACGCATTGTCGCGTCGATCCACGGCGACCCCTGATGGGCCACCCGAACGCATCGAAAGAGCCTTATGAAACCAACACTCCTCATCGTTGTCATGCTGTTCGCAGCCGGCACGCTGGAACGCCTCGCCGCGCAGGAGCTCGAACGAACCAATCCGCCCGGCGTCTCCACGCCCAAGACCTATTCGCACGTCGTGCGAGCCGGCACGCTGTTGTTCATCGCAGGTCAAGTAGGATTCGATGCCGACGGCAAGCTGGTAGGGCCAGGTATGGCGGAGCAATACGAGCAGTTGCTGCAGAACATGAAGACGGTCCTGTCATCCCAAGGCGCCGATTTCAGCCACATCGCGAAGACCACCGTGTTCGTCACGAGCATCGACGAGTTTCGAGGCGTTGGCATGTCGGAGATTCGCGCCAAGTACTTCGGCGACGCACGGCCGGCGAGCACGCTCGTCCAGGTGGTGCGACTGGCGCAGCCGGAGATTAAGATCGAGGTCGAAGCGGTTGCCGCCCTACCTTAGGGCCCTCGGCGTTGCCGCTGACCTGCCGCCATACGCGGAAGAAGTTGCCACACCGCCACATCGGCATCTCATTCGTAACGGAGCGCGGTCATCGGATCGACGCGGGCTGCGCGGGACGCCGGCGCGAGGCAGGCCGCCATCGTCACGACAACCAGCAGCAGCGCCACCGCGAGGTAAATGAGCGGGTCGAGTGGGCTCGTTTCATAGAGGAACGACGAGAGCGTCTGGGCAAGCGCGAGCGCTCCAATCATGCCTACCGTGAGGCCAGTCACCGAGAGCCCGAGGGCGCCGGACAAGATCATTCGCAGCACCGAGGCTTTGCTGGCACCGAGCGCCATGCGGACGCCGATCTCCTGCGTGCGCGCCACGACGGATTGGTGGATGACGCCATAAACCCCGATGACCGCAAGGATGAGCGCCGCGGCCGCAAGTGCCGCGAGGAGCATCGTCTGCAAGGTTCGGAGGGCGACCGTTTCCCACAGCCGTTGCTCGACTGCGACGACACCGTATGGAGGTGCGGTGGGTTCGAGTGCTCGCAACTCTGCCCGCACAGCGTCCTGGACGGCCTCGGGGGCGCCTGCCGTCCGTACCACAATGTCCATCTGCGGGCCGAAGCCAGGCCAGAACATGCTCGGGGTCGTCGCCTCGTCTAGCTTGTCGCGTTTCGCGTCGGCCACCACGCCGACGACCGTGATCCACGGGGCGTCAGATTGCGGGTCGCGACCAACTTTTACGCGCTTTCCAACGGCATCCTGTCCCGGCCAGAACGCGCGTGCCATCGTCTCGTTGATGACGACGGCTCTTGGATGATCGTTATCCAGATCCTCTACGAGATCCGCGTCCCGGAGATACCGCCCCTGTCGCAACGGAATGCGCATCGCCTCGAAGTAACCGGGGACCACGCGATCTCGGATCAATGGCGGTGTCGGGTCATCAGGTCCGCGCTTCGGTTGCCCCTCGAGGGTGACCTGAAGGTCGGAAGTCCGTTCGATAAACAGGTCGCCGATGGCGCCCGCTGCCACGACGCCCGGCAGCGCGCGAATTCTCTCGAACGCCGTCCGATAGTACTCCGCCTTCCTGGCTTGCCCGTCATATCGTTCTGGCAGGTCGACTTGAAGCAGCAGCACGTGCCGCGAGTCGAAACCACGATTCAGTGCGTACAGACGCACGAAGCTGTGAATCAGTAGGCCAGCGCCAGAGAGCAGGACCACTGCCAACGCAAGCTCCGCAATCACAAGGCCGTGGCGGAGTCGCCGGCTGCCGGCTCCTCCCAGCGAGCGCGCTCCACCTTCCCAGAGCGCTTGCACGGGGTTCGCCCTGGAAGACCGCAACGCTGGCAGCAGACCAGCGACGAGGCCGCATATCAACGAGAGCAGAAGTGCGAACAACAGGACGTTGACGTCGAGGCCCACGGTCTCCAAACGGGGTAACGCACTCGCGGCCCAAGCCCGGAGCGCTGCCGTGGCGAGCCAGGCGAGCAGCACACCTACTCCCGCCGCCAGGACCGCCAGCACCAAATTCTCCGTCAGCGCTTGTCGCACGAGCCGGCGTTTGCTGGCCCCGAGGGCGGTTCGAATCGAGAGCTCGTGACGACGGGCGACCCCGCGGGCCAGCGCGAGGTGCGCGACATTCGAGCAGGCAATCAACAGGACGAACCCCACAGCCACGAAGAGGAGCCAGAGGGCACGCCCTGTACGGGGCCCGAGCACGTGATCGGTCAGTGGCTCGATGACGATCCCAGAGCGCGCGTTGGTGTCCGAGTATGCGGCACGCAGGCGGGCAGCAATCGTGTCCAGCTCCGCGCGTGCCGCGTCGAACGTCGCCGTCGGTGTCAGACGGCCAATCACCATGAGCGCATCCGCGTCTCGGCTGCGTGGATTGCCCTGCAGTGCCTTCCACTGTGGCAAGACCGAGATCGGCTGCCACACTTGGACCTCCGGCGTGGGAAAGGCGAACTCCGGCGGCATGACGCCAACCACCTCACCGCCCGCGCCGTTGATTTCTATTCGCGAGCCGATGATGTTCGGGGCTGCCGCAAACCGTTGCCGCCACAGAGCGTGGCTGATGACGACGGCTTGGTCAGCAGCAATGAAATCGGCGGGCTCCAGCGTCCGGCCGAGAAGCGCCGGTGCGCCCAAGACGCGAAAGAAGCCCGGACCGA
>JBOGIN010000090.1:0-3083 GCA_050742275.1 Vicinamibacteraceae bacterium | reverse complement strand
GTGTTCGCTCATCGTCATCCTCGCCCCGTTGGGTCGTCATGGGCGCCCGCAGGCAGTCGATCACTGTCCCGTATGCGGGCTAGATCGAGGCGCGGCCTTCCCGCGCCCTTGTCGTAGGCGATGGCCTGCTCGATCAGTTCATCCGGGTCCATTTCCAGCGCACGCGCCGGCGCCTTCAGAGCGCTAAAGCTCGGGTCGATATGGCCGCGTTCAAGTTCCTTCACATATTCACTGCACAGGCCGCATCGCCACACGAGCTCGCGCAGCCTGGCGGAGATAGACCCGCTCAGAATCTCATCTTGAGTGAGCCCCAGATCGCGATACCGCTGCGGGGTAAGGACAGGGGCGCCTGATCGAGTCGGTGTGCTCGCTTATTGGTGTTCTGGCCGGAAGCCCGCACGATGTCAGCTTCGACAAAGACCCCTTCGGCAAAACTCGGATTCATCCAGAATCTTGATCCTCTCGGCAGCGAATCCATAGGAGCGATATGCCAGCGCGAGATCGCCAGGCTGCACGCGTGCCGTCCACTGGGCGTACGCGTGAAAGCGCTGGCCATCCGCGCCTTCTGCCTCCCGAGCCTCGTCTGCGCCAACCTGAGCTCACGTGCCGAAGAGCTGCATCCCGCGGCCCGACTGACATCCCGCATCGTGCGAGTACGTAATCTCTGCACGCCTGCCCCCTCGACTTGGCTGTTTTCCTGGAACGGCGCAAGTCGCATGCCTCATTCCTCACGTAACCTGATGATGCCAGCCCCGCTCTTCGAGTCGCTGCCGCGCGACCTCGGCATCGTGGTCTGCGCCGGCTCTGTCACGATAGATGTGGCCCCAACGGAATATTCCGTCATTGACGATCCGCAGCTCATACCCGTGCTCATGCAGCCACAGCTCGGCGCGTGCCGCATTGGGGGTCATCCCTACATCGAGTGCGAGTGTCCAGTAGATCTCGACTGGGCGTTTCTCATCAGGCTTCGTCTTCATCACGTACCGACCAATCGCCTTCGTGCCGCCCCTCAGACGATACCGAGGGGTCGTGGTTTCGGCGTTCTCGGCGAGCCGCTCGAGGTGCGCGCTCACCAGTGGCAGCGTCTTCTGGACCCGTCTCACGGTGCGGGCGTCGAGGGTAACGGGATTGACCGTCCCGTCTTTGCCGCTGACGATCGGCGTTCCCAGCGCAAGGCCGCACAACTCAGCGATCTTCATTCCCGCGCCGCGCGCCAAGGTGTCGAGCGCTGTGAGCCCGAAATCAATGGTGCCGCGCTCGATGTCTCCGTAGTGCTTGACGGACACGCCACAGCGCTCCGCCATCTGCGTCTGCGTCAGGCCCATGGCTTCCCGAGTGTCGCGTAAGACACCTCCGATCTCCTTAAGAAGGGTCGTCGTGCGTTCCATCGTGACGTGCCAGCGTGAGCAGCTCCGCGACAACCTTACGCACGAGCGCGGCGAGATCCTCATCCTTCGTCACCGCAATCCCTGCGGCCGCCCAGGCAGCCGCGAGTACGTAGGGATCATGGATGTGGTCCCGCACCTGGGCGACATCGGCACCCGTAAGAAGTGTCTCGCGTGGATACCGCGCCACAAGCTGCGCGACGAGATCCACCGCACACGCGATGGCCTCGCGCATCTGCGGTATCGCGGCCTCGTATCGGGTCGGCCTTCTCGGCGGCATCGATCACTCCGCCCCATGCGGGGCCGCCTTCACGTTGTCTTTCGTTTGCTCGTGCGCAATTCGGAGCAGCTGCACCGCCATGTCGGTCACGAAGCGCGCAAGAGCATCGTCCATCTCCACAGCGATCGACGACTTACCTACTGCACGGCTATCTGGTCACCATAGGCTCTGAGCAATTCAGGGATCTCTTGTGCTTGCATCTAGAGCTGAAGGGGCAGGTTCGGGTGCCCCCGAAGCTTCGACGCGTGCGAACAGCGCTGAGAGGCTGATGCCAAGCGCGCGTGCAAGCGCATCGAGCGCTCTGAGGCTCGGTGCGCAGTCGCCGCTTTCGACCCGACGAAGATAGTCCGGGTCCATCCCTGCGAGGTGCGCCAGCAACAGACGGGTGAATCCCCGTTCTTCGCGCAAGCCCCGGGGGCCCGTCCGAAGTCCCTGACGACCGTGTCCGCGCGTTCCATCCGCATGAGTCTCCCTGTTGGTGCTGACCACGCCAACCGAGCTCGATCGGGTTGCGTCAGGCGCCCTGCATCAGAGCGAGCGACCACGGCGTCTGCTCAATTACGTCTCAGCTGTCTGGCGGCTCGATCGCGCTGGTCAGGCGCGCAAACTCCAAGCTCACCCTGAACCTGGATTACGACCGGTCCGGATCACCCACGTCAGGTGCCGCCGCCGCTAACGAGGCGCGTCCCCACATCGTCCGCTCCAACGCCGCTTCTATCGCCCTCAGGTCGTTGAGACTTGGTTCGAGACAGCCCGCGACGCCAGCCTTGATGACGCTCTCGTCGACTCGCTTGAGTGCGAGGAGACTGTGGAGCAGCAGTAGACTGCAGTACGAGCGGATCAGACGTGTCTCAACTGTCGGTCGGCCTTCTTCGAATTCCATGGTTGCCGGTAGTGGTAGTCCGTCGACGGATTCATCGGTTTATTTCCACGGCGTCGTACGGGTGGCGTGTACGCGTGAGCCATCCTCGTCTCATAAAGAGCCTTAGAGCCGCGTACCGATTTCCTAGGTTCACCAGGCACCGCCGATGTCCGCTAGCGTGATGCCAAATGCCAAACCGGCGTCGAAATAGGCGGCGTCAGACTCGGCTTGCAACGCCGTAGCCGCCGAGTCGATGCGATCTCGCCTCTCCAACGGCTCAATCGATGTGATGGTCCGTGAGAACGCCCGCCGAGCTGCCGTGAGCCCCAAATGTTTGCGAGCCAAGCGTTCGACACCGTTGAACAACTCGTAGTCATCGCGAGGGAGCACGCCTTCTGTTGGAATCGTGAAGAGCGCGTAGTGTGCATACGCCGCGAGGGCTTGGGCCTCATCGGACTTCCCCTGGCGCTCTGCTGCGCGGATCACGCGAACGAGCAGCGGAGGCAGCGCCTCGGTAGCTTGTTTGCCACGACGTCGCGACATGCGTTTCTCCTTC
>JBOGIN010000089.1:0-4135 GCA_050742275.1 Vicinamibacteraceae bacterium | reverse complement strand
AGCCGAAGCCCTTGTCGATGAGAAGACGCGCGATGGTTCCCGCTGGCATACCGACCTCCGATCGACGGACCCCGGAGGCGTCCGGGGTGTGGAGCGCCTTCGCGCGGAGATGATCGGCCCCGCACGGCGCCCCGAGGGTAGACGATGACCCTGCCGGAGCGAGCGTCCTGCTGGGTTCCCTCTGCGGCATCGTAGCACGGCGGGCCTGTCCCCACACACCGCGGCAAAGAGCGCATCGCCGTGGCGCTCGCGAGTCGCAAGTACTACATGGGGGGAGTGTGTGTGCAGCGTTACTGAAATGGCAGCGGGTTACTCGGAGCGCATCGCCGGGACGATGCATATCGTGAGCCTCGCGCGCCCGGTGGCCCGAGTCCTGGTATCTCGGACTTGACTGGTCCGATATAGGGGTATAAAGTTGCGCGCGTATATGAGATTGAGTCTCAATATCAACGTTGTGTGGACGCCGAAGACGAAGGAGGTGTGTCGTGGCCCAGCAAGACGGCATGCCGCTCGGTGACAGCGTCCACGAGGTGTTTGCCGAAACCGATCAGGTCGCCGTTTTTCGGTGCGATCACGGCTGCCTCCATCTCCAGTTCGGCTCGGTCAACATCACCGTCACCCTCGAGGAGTTCACTGAGATTGCGGCGGTCGTGCTGTGTGCCGCGGAGCGCATGCAGATCGGCACCCTCGTACACGCCGCGCAGGAGAACTGATATGGCCGGTTATCGAGGTCCCCGACTGAAGATCATGCGCGCGCTCGGGACCGAGCTCCCGGGATTGTCGCGAAAGTCCATCGAGAAGCGCCCCTATCCGCCCGGCGAGCACGGTCCCAAGCGGAGACGACGGAACATCTCCGACTACGCGCTGCGCTTGCGCGAGAAGCAAAAGGTGCGCTTCAACTACTGCGTCAGCGAAGCGCAGCTTCGACGCCTCTTCGAGGCGGCCATGCGCGCGAAGGGCAACACCGCGGTCACGCTCATCGAGCTTCTGGAGCGACGGCTCGACAATGTCGTCTTTCGCGCAGGGTTCGCTCGGACGATTCCGGCGTCGCGACAGCTCGTGGGCCACGGTCACATCCTCGTGAACGGGCGTAAGGTGGACAGGCCGGCGTTCCGCGTCACGCGTGGCGATGTCGTGTCGGTCCGGCCCGGCAGTCGCGAGCTCGTGCTCGGCGCCGTCGCCGCTGGAACCGCCCTCGAGACACCCTGGCTCTCCATCGACAAGGAGGCGCCGACCATCACCGTCGCCTCGTATCCAGACGAGTCGTTCGTGCCCTTCGAGCTGGAGCCGCGTCTCATCGTCGAGCACTACTCGCGCGCGATGTAGCCGTGAACACGCGCTGCCGGGAGGAGCGCCAACCATGAAGCGTAAGCTCGCCAACATCGTCAGCAAGCACGAACGATCGGACAGGGGTGTTCGGGAGAAGCCAGGCACGTCAGGCGTGCGGTCGTCTCGCGCGCCTCAAAGACAGCACCGCCCATCCAGCTCTGGCTGGGTGGTCATGGGCGCGCTGGCAGCCTCCGCGGCAATCGGTGGCCGGCTCGCGCCGCCGGCGTACGCGCACGAGGCCGCGCGCAATCCCCGCCACGCTCGTGCATCGGATGCTGGGTCGCCGCTGTATCGCCTCGAACGATGGCCCGAGTTTCGATATCCGCCGGCAGGCGATCGTCGTGACGATCCCAAGGTGGACCTTCTCGTTTCGGAGGAGCCCGCCCTTGCTTCCGCGTGGTCGTCGATCCAGGAGCCAACCGACGAGCCGCGTAGGTTCGACATTCCACCTGGGCCTCTCGGGACCGCGCGTGCCGTGTTTCAAGAAACGACCGGGTTCACCCTCGTCTTGACCAACGAGAGCATCCGCGAGGTCGAGTCGGCCGGTGTCAGCGGTCTCTACACGATCGAGCGAGCGCTGGACCAGCTGTTGTCCGGCACGGGTGTGACCTCCCGCCTCACCGCGCCGCAAACCTTCACGCTGGAGCTGCGCGTCGAAGCGGAGTCCGTCCAGGTCACGGGAAGACTGCCACGCGCTTCGTCTCCGAAGTACACGGAGCCTCTGCGCGACATCCCACAGACCGTCACCGTCATCCCGCAGGAGATCTTCGAGGCGCAGGGGGCGACGACGCTGCGCGATGTGCTGCGGAACGTCACGGGCATCAGCATCCAGGCGGGCGAAGGAGGCGTTCCCGCGGGTGACAACCTCACAATTCGTGGCTTCGCCGCTCGCACCGACATCTTCATCGACGGTGTACGAGACTTCGGCGGCTATACACGGGATCCGTTCAACCTGGAGCATGTCGAGGTGGCGAAGGGCCCCGCCTCCGCGTACGCGGGGCGTGGATCCACCGGCGGGGCCGTCAACCTGGTCACCAAGGCGCCGCATCCGGGCTCCTCGTACAACGCATCGTTCGGTGGCGGCACGGCAGCGTACAAGCGCGGTACTGTCGACATCAATCAGCCAATCGACGGCCTCGGGAGCGGCACCGCGCTCCGGTTGAACGCCATGTGGACCGACGCCGACGTGCCCGGTCGTGACGCGGTCGAGAACCAACGCTGGGGTATCGCGCCGGCTCTGACATTTGGCCTCGGCACGCCGACCCGCGTCACGCTCGGCTACACGCACCTCGCGCAGGACAACATCCCGGACTACGGGGTGCCCTGGGTGCCCGAGGACAACGAGGCGCTGGCGGAGTATGCCGACCAGCCGGCGCCGGTGGATTTCAGCAACTTCTATGGCCTGACGGCACGCGACTACGAGGACGTGGTCACTGGCGTTGCGACCGCTCAGATCGAGCAGGATCTCAACGCTTCGCTGACATTGCGCAACCTGACGCGCTACGGCCGCACGCGCCGCGATTCCAGCATCACGGCGCCGCGCTTTGCCAGTGAGGACAGCACCGACATCGGGCGCGCCGATTGGAAGTCGCGCGATCAAACCGACGCCATCCTCGCGAACCAAACCAACCTGACCGCGCGATTCGACACCGGGACGATCGAGCACGCGCTCACGACGGGGCTCGAGCTCTCCCATGAGAGCGAAGAGAACTACGACCGGATCGAGGTTGGCCCACCAGCGCCGGTGACCGACCTTTTTCGGCCGACGCCAAGCGATCAGTATGCCGGCGCGATCGTGCGGACGGGTGAGCTGACCGAGGCAGAGGCGACGTCGGCGGCGCTCTATGCGTTCGACACGGCGAACGTGGGCGCGCACTGGGAGCTCTCCGGCGGCCTGCGGTGGGACCGCTTCGATGTGGACTACGCGCCGCCCAGTGGTGAGGCAGCCGAGCGGACGGACGCGAGCGTGAGCTGGCGCGGCGCCGTTGTCTACAAGCCGAGACCGGAAGGCAGCATCTACCTGGGGTATGGCACGTCGTTCAATCCGTCGGCGGAGGGGCTGAGCCTCTCGACGCGTGGAGGCACACTCGCGGAGATCGAGCCGGAAAAGAGCCAGAGCTACGAGCTCGGCACCAAATGGGAGGCGCTCGGATCACGTCTCTCGCTGAACGCCGCCCTCTTTCGCACGGACAAGACGAACGCCCGCACGCCCGGCCTCAACCCGGGCGATCCACCGTTCGTTCTCGATGGCGAGCAGAGGGTGAGCGGCCTAGAGCTTGGCGTGGCAGGGAACCTCACCCCGGCATGGAGCCTCTTTGGCGGCTACACGTACATGCAGAGCGAGATCACCAAGTCGAACGACGCAGAGGAGGTGGGAAACGCCTTTGGCAACACACCTGATCATTCGTTCAGTCTGTGGACCAGCTATCGGTTGCCATGGGAAATCGAGCTTGGCGGTGGCGTGCAGTACGTCGGTGATCGCTTCAACAGCAGCAGCGGCACCCGTGTCGCGCCGAGCTACCGACTGTTCGATGCGATGACGGCTTACCGCGTGACGGACCATCTCACGCTGCGACTCAACCTGAACAACCTGACCGATGAGCGATACATCGATCGTGTCGGCGGGGGACACTTCATTCCCGGTCCCGGCAGGTCGGTGGCGCTGACTACCGGGGTCGCGTTCTAAACAGGGCGACAGAAATCACTGCGCAGGCCGAGGGGTCTGAAGACCCCTCGCTACAGAAACTCTAGGGTACGTAGCGCGCGGTCTTTGGACCGCGCGTATAGAGGTGACCTGCTGTTGCCC
>JBOGIN010000088.1:0-2993 GCA_050742275.1 Vicinamibacteraceae bacterium | reverse complement strand
GTCCCGATTGATGGATTCACGAAGCTGCTGCAGTTGCATCTGCGCATTGGCGACCGCCTGCATGTTGGCTTCCACCTGGTCCGGCAGCTCCCCGGCGTGCCCGCGCCGGTAGGCCTCGAGCCTGCCTTCCGTCGTCTCGAGGCGAGCCTTGACCTGTTCGAGCTGCCGATCGAGGAACTCGCTCGACCCTTCGGCAAGCTTGGTGCGCTCCCTGATGTTCTCGTCGATGAAGAGGCCGGTCAGCCGCGCCGCGACCCGCTGCGCGAGACGTGGGTCGCCAGCATAGAAGCGCACCTCGAAGGCCTCGTCCTTTGCGGGCTCCATCTCCACATCCTCCTCCCGCATGCGTTTGACGATGTCAGCCATCGGCTGCGAGCGGCGGAGGTCGGGATACAGACCGAGCTCCCTGATGACCTGCTCCAGGCGCGGCTGGCTCAGGATTCGGCGCCGGATGGATTCCACCCGGTCCTGCGGGCCGATGGTGACGGTGGAGCGGACGTACGATTCCGGCACGGTCTGCGGCACGATGGAGATGACAGCCGTCGAGACCCAACGCGACGGAAGCGCTTGGACCACGAGCGCGGAGCCCGCGGCCGCAACGAGAAGCGGGATGGCAACGAGCCATCGCCGGCGCCATGCGATTGCGACCATGTCTTCCGGCGTGTATTTCTTTCCTGGAATCATCGGGTGCCCCAAGTCCAAGAGGAGGACCGGGGTCCCGTTGATGCAACGTTTCCGCCAAGCTGAGGCATGGGGCGCTTTTCCTTGAAACGACGCCGATTTTTCTACCTGTTGCGCACCTGGACTCGCGGGAGAGGGACGAGTGAGGGTGTCAAAAGTCTTCGTCTCGGTAGAGTAACTTCCAACTCGTGGAGGGACTCTGCCCGTTGGTAATCCCGCAGCGCCTCACGGCCGGTGGTCTGTGCAGATTTGGCGCCCTCCCCCGTGGCCGCTCGCCGTCCCGTCCCACACACGACAACGAAATTCACATGGCCGGCCGAACAGCGGGGCGACAAAGTACCCGGTTCAATTTTGGAGGGTGTCGTAGAAGTCTTTCATGATGCGGTCACGATCGAACCGCTCCCAGAGGACGATCGTTCGGCGGTTGCCGGGGCGGGCCACCCAGGCGCCGTTCTTCAAGAGCGGGGCGGGAATCGTGATCTTGCTCGCCCAGGCGGGATTCTTCACGATGGCCACCGCCGCCATATCGTAAAGCGCGCGCGACGGCGGATCGCCGGTGAGCTCGATGTGTTGGAAGAGATTGACCGAATAGTCGCCAAAGTTGGTGAACGTGCCCCCATGGCGGCCGCGGACGGGAGGATCGACGTGCGGCCCCTTGCCCGGCATGTGCTGTCGGATCTCGTCCAGCGTGACGCGGACGGCATCGGTGCCGGAGCGCTGGCCGTAGCGCACGACCGCGATCTCGAAGTCCACGCGCGTCTCGAGGATGTACTGGAGCGCCGGCTCGTCGTTGACCTGATTGTACTCACCAGGCTCGGGGTAATTCGAGCCAAGCCACACGATGCGCAGTCGGGGCGCGATGTCCGGCGCCGCGGCAAGGGCCAGCGCAACGTTCGTCAGCTTTCCAACCGCCACCAGGACCAAGCGTCGATTGTCTCGCGCTCGCGCTCGCTCGATGATGAACCGGACGGCCTCCGCTCCGTCCAGCCCTGGTTGACCGACGTGATCCTTGATGGCATCGAACGCCTTCTCGGCGCCGCGATAGACCCTCACATCCCGGTCGCGCGCGCAGAGCCTCACCATCCGCACGGCTTCGGCATGGTGCTGAGAGATGTCGCCGCCGCTCCGCGTGCGGTTCACCGTGATGCCTTCGACCTCGAAGACATCGGGGTTGAGGAGGAGATAGGCGATGGCATGCTGGTCGTCGAGCTCGTTGTTGGCATCGGTGTCCAGGATCACCCGGATCTTGCCGGAGCTGGCCGCCGACGCGAGCTCGGCCGTCGTGGCCGCGATCGTGAGGGCAATCATCAACGCGAGGATTCTCATGGCTTGGATTTCGTTTCGTGTCGTTTCAGTCGGCGTCACGACCCGTCGGGCGTTCGGAGACTGTGCCTCCGCTCAAGAATGATTCGTCTAGACATATATATAGCCCATCAGATGACCATCAAGGCAGGTGTCGTCGTTCGTCATTGACTCGTCGTGGTGCCTACACAGGCCGCCACAGGCCACCTGCTGGATCGACGGACCGTCACGCGCCCGTCGGCCTCCTGACGCACCATGAACACAGCGGCGCCCGCCGTCTCCTCGACGAGCCGCACGCCCGCGTCTGCGCCCAGCACGGCAGCGGCGGTGTCCAGGCCATCCGCCTCCAGGCCGCGGCGCGCGATGACCGTCGTCTGACTGCGGATTGTCATGGGCCAGCCGGTGCGAGGATCGAGGATGTGCGAATAGCGGCGGCCGGCTACGGCCATCCACTGCTCGGCGTCTCCTGCGGTCGAGACGGCGGCATCGCGCAGGCGCAGCGCGACGGGACACGGTGCACCCGGGACGTCGAGCGATGCGACCTCGATTGTCCAGCCGTCGCGGCCCGGAGGCGGCGCAGCAACGGCAATATCGCCCCCAAGGGCGATGAGCGCGCGCGTGACCCCTGCGCGCGCGATGGCGGCGAGTGCCTGATCGGCCGCGTCCCCCTTCGCGATGCCTCCCACGTCGAGCGCCATACGCGCTCGCTGGAGCGTCACGGTCCGCGCCGCCTCGTCTAGGCGCAGCAGATGGAAGCCGGCCTTCGCGCTGGCGGCCTCCACACGCGCGCGGCCAGGCAGCTCGCCTCGGCGGCGCGCCTCGCGCCAGAGGCGCGTGAGCGGCCCGCTCGTCACGTCGAACGCACCGTCGGAACGGACGGCCAGCGCCTGCGCCGCCGCCAGGACGCGAAAGAGATCGGCGCTCACCCGGATTGGGCCTTGGCCGGCGCGAGCGCCGAGCTGACTCAGCTCGCTGGTGGATTGGTAGTCGCTGAGCGTCCGATCGAGCGC
>JBOGIN010000087.1:0-3444 GCA_050742275.1 Vicinamibacteraceae bacterium | reverse complement strand
CTGCTGCTCTTCGTGGCCTTCGTGGTGTCCACCGGCAGTGCCCAACAAGAGAACACAGAGCCAAATCGCGGCGGCGAGATCGACGTCGCGTCGAGGGATCCGAAAGTCGCGTTGCAACGGTTCAAGGTCGCCGAGGGCTACGCCATCAACCTGTTCGCGTCGGAGCAGGAGTTCCCGGAGGTGGCCAAGCCCATCGCGCTGACGTTCGACGGGCGCGGGCGACTGTGGGTGATGACGTCGCCGACCTACCCGCACTATCGGCCGGGCGCGAAGCCGAATGACAAGCTGGTCATTCTGGAGGACACCGATCGTGACGGCCGCGCCGACCAGCGCACCCTCTTTGCCGATGGCCTCTATCTCCCCATGGGGTTCGAGCTCGGCGACGGCGGGGTGTACGTGTCTCAGCAGCAGAACTTCATGTTCTTGCGCGACGTCGACGGTGACGACCGGGCGGACGAGCGACGCATCATCCTGCACGGGCTCGGGACGGAAGACTCCCACCACAATGCGCATGCCTTCACCTGGGGGCCGGGCGGCGGGCTGTACTTCCAAGACGGGACCTTCCTGCACACACAGGTCGAAACACCCTACGGGCCGGTCCGCGTTGAGTATGGATCCGTGCTGCGCTACGAGCCCCGGACCGAGAAGCTCAGCGTCTTCGTCTCGTATCCGTTTGCCAATCCGTGGGGACACGTCATCGACCGCTGGGGGCAGAGCTTCGTCTCGGATGCGTCGAACGGCAACAACTATTACGGGACGGCGTTTTCCGGCCGCGTGAACTATCCGGAGAAGCAGAAGGAGATGAAGCAGTGGACCACCGGCCCTAAGGTTCGTCCCACTGCGGGCATCGAGCTCGTCAGCAGCCGTCACTTTCCAGAGGAAGCCCAGGGAAACTTTCTGCTGACGAACGTGATCGGATTCCAGGGCATCAAGCAGTACCGGGTCCAAGAGGAGGGCTCGGGCTTCGTTGGGACGGAAATGGAGCCACTCCTACAGGCAACGGACCGCAACTTTCGTCCCATCGACCTGAAATTTGGTCCGGACGGCGCGTTGTACGTGGCCGACTGGTTCAATCCACTGATCGGCCACATGCAGTATTCGCTGCGCGATCCGCGGCGCGACCACGCGCATGGCCGCATCTGGCGTATCACCGCCGTGGGACGCCCCTTGCTCGATCCGCCTCGAATCGACGGCCAACCCATCGAAGCGCTCCTCGAGCTGCTGAAGGCCCCGGAGGATCGAACGCGGTACGCGACGCGACGCGCCCTTCGAGAGCAGCCGACCGAGGCGCTCGTGGCTGCCCTCGACCGCTGGGTCGCGGCGCTCAATCCGACAGACGAGGGATACGAGCACCACCTGCTCGAGGCGTTGTGGGTGTACCAGCATCATGACGTCGTGAAGCAGGACCTTTTGAACCGTCTCTTCGACGCGAAGAACTTCCGGGCACGCGCTGCCGCGGTGCGCGTGCTCCATCATTGGTACGACCGCATAGACCGACCGATGGCGTTGCTGCAGCGCATGGTGCACGATCCGGCACCGCGGGTGCGGCTCGAAGCCGTGCGAGCGCTCAGCTACCTTCCAACCGCCGAGGCAGCCAAGGTCGCGCTCGAAGCGCTCCAGAGCCCGATGGACTACTACTTGGAGTACGTCCTCGACTCCGCGATCACGGCATTGAAGCCGGTGTGGAAGGGCGGGCTCACGGACGGCCAGACGCTTTCGGCCGACCCTCGGGCGACGACCTATGTGCTCGATCGGCTCGAGCCGGCCGAGCTCGCAGCGCTCCCCGGCTCTGAGCTGGTCTATCGCGCGCTGGTCAGCCGTCCGGGCGTCGAGCCCAGGACGCGGCACACCGCGCTGGACGGCCTGGCCGCGTTGAACGGAACACAGCCGCTGGCGGAGCTCACGGCGGCTATCGAGCGGATCGACCGCGCGAGGCTGGAGGTGCGGGGGGCCGATCGAGACGACGACGAGGACGAGGACAACGACTCTCGCGGCGACGATCGAGACAATCCTGACGTCATCGACGATCTGCTAGGCATGCTACTCGCCGCCGAGGCGAAGGCGCTGGCGCCGATCACGCCTCGCTTGGAGCAACTGGCTCTCCAGGGAAAGAGCGACAGCGTCAGGCAGGGCGCCTTTGCCGCGATGGCGCGTGCGGACGGCAGTGTGGATCGTGCGTGGCAGCTTGCCTCCAGGTCGGAACGAAGCCGCATCGATCTGCTTCAAAGCAGCGCCATGCTGCACGAGGCGCCCGGCGGGGAAGACCAGAGCCTCTTGGCCGCCCTGTACCCGCACATCACCGAGCTGCTGGGCGCGCAGCACGGCGCGTCGTCTTCGGGCGAGACGAGGGACGAGCGAGCTGCCGCGATACGCGCCCTGTCGTACGTGCCGGGCCGCGACGCCGAGATCTTCTCGCGGTTGGCCGGCCTGATCCGCGATGGGAGCGACCAGGCGGCGGCTGTCGAGGCCCTTCGCGGCCGGCCGCAGGCGCGTTGGCCATCGTCGGAGGTCGCACCGCTCGCGGAGAGCCTCGTGGCTTACGCTGGATCGATCCCCGCGGAGGAGCGCACCGAAGCCCCGTTCAAACAGGCGACGGAGCTCGGTCGTCGGCTCGCAGCAGCGCTGCCGCAGGCAGACGAGCAACAGATCGCGACCGCGCTCGATGCGTTGCTCGTGCGCACGGTGCGGATCGAGGCGGTGCCATCACAGATGCGGTTCAACATCGAGCGCTTCACCGTCGAAGCGGGACAAGAAGTCGAGATTGTGTTCGTCAATCCGGACGAAATGCCGCACAACCTGCTCATCACCGCTCCCGGCGCCATGGAGACCGTCAGCCTTGCCGCAGAGGCGATGGCGTCAACGCCGGACGCCTTTGCGAAGAGCTTCGTTCCAGAGTCGGCCGACGTGCTCTTTGCAACCAAGCTCGTGAATCCGAAAGAGACAGCGAGGCTGCGATTCACGGCGCCGCGCATGCCCGACAGTTACCCGTTCGTCTGTACGTTCCCGGGCCACTGGCGGACCATGAACGGCGTCATGCAGGTGACGAGGGACGGTACCCACTGATGCCACGCTATTGCTTCGCGTTGTTCGCGCTCTGTGCGGCGTCGGCGGCGGCTGCGTCCGGTCCGCAGGCACAGGACGAGCGCACGATGCCACACGTGGCGTTCGTGACAGGAGACGATGAGTATCGCTCCGAGGTCACGATGCCGATGATTGCGAAGATCCTGTCGGAAGAGCACGGCATGCGGACCTCGGTTGCCTCCGCCAAGCCCACGCCGCAGAGCAAGGAGCACATCGAGGGCCTGGAAGCGCTGGACGAAGCCGACCTGATGGTGATCTTCACGCGGTTCCGGCAGCTTCCAGACGAGGAGCTGCGGCACATCCTCGCGTTCACGAAGTCTGGCAAGCCGATGATTGGCCTGCGCACGGCGACGCATGCGTTCC
>JBOGIN010000086.1:0-4276 GCA_050742275.1 Vicinamibacteraceae bacterium | reverse complement strand
CCGCTCGATCGTCGGCTACGGCGCGCCGGGCAAGGGCAATACGCTCCTCAACTATTGCGGCATCCGGACCGACTTCCTCGATTACACCGTCGATCGCAACCCGTACAAGCAGGGGAAGTTCCTGCCGGGCACGCACATTCCCATTTACGCGCCAGATCGGCTCGCGGCTGACCGGCCAGACTACATCCTGATCCTGCCCTGGAACCTCAGAGAGGAGATCGTCGAGCAGCTTGACTATGTCCGCGCCTGGGGCGGGCGGTTCATCGTCCCGATTCCCGATGTTGAAGTCATAGAGTGATCGGAGCGGAAATGAAGGTAGTTCTGTTTTGTGGCGGTGAGGGATTGCGACTGCGGGAAAGCGCGGAAATGGTGCCAAAGCCGATGGCGCCCATCGGCTACCGTCCGATCCTGTGGCACGTGATGAAGTATTACGCGCACTATGGGCACAACGAGTTCATCCTGTGCCTAGGCTTCCGCGGCGACATCATCAAGAACTATTTTCGGAACTACGACGAGACGCTCACGAACAACTTCGTGATCCGGTCCGGTCAGGACATCGAGCTGCTCGGCAGGGACACGCAGGATTGGAAGATCACGATGCTCGAGACCGGCGCGCGGGCGAGCGTCGGCCAGCGCCTCTTGGCCGCGCGGCCCTACATCGAGCCGGACGAGATGTTCCTGGCCAACTACAGCGACGGGCTCACCGACGCCCCGCTGGACGAGATGATCGACAGGCTGGCGAGCTCCGACGACACCGCGTGCTTCCTCGCGGTCCGGCCGAACCTCTCGTACCACTTCGTCCAAATGGACGAGACCGGGCACGTGCGGGACATTCGGGACGTCGGCGAGTCGGAGATGCGAATCAACGGCGGCTACTTCGTGTTTCGCCGGGAGATCTTCGACTACATCCGCCCCGGGGAAGACCTCGTGCCGGAGCCGTTCAAGCGCGTGCTGGCCGCAGGCAAGCTGATGTCGTACGAGCACGACGGCTTCTGGGCCTCGATGGACACGTTCAAGGATCGGCAGCGGTTGTGGGAGCTCTACGACCGTGGTGACGCGCCGTGGCAGATCTGGCGCAATGGGTCGCCGCTATGAGCGCTCGATCGACGCCGTGCTGTTTCCACCATGCAGGAAGCGAGCTGCGATGCCTGTGAGCTGGACGCCGCGCGTGACGGATGGTCCGCTGCGCGTGCTCGCGCTTGGCGCACATGCGGACGATATTGAGATTGGCTGTGGCGGCACCTTTCTCGCCTGGCTGGGTGACGAGGTGCCGCTCGACGTCACGTGGATCGTGTGCGGCGCCAGAGGCGACCGCGAGGCGGAAGCGCGCCGGAGCGCCGACTACTTCTTGCACCGCGCCTCTCGGCGCGAGGTGATCGTCCATGGCTTCAGAGACGGATATTTCCCGTATGAAGGGGCAGGGCTCAAGGATGAGTTCGAGCGCTTGAAGCGCGTCATCGAGCCAGACCTCGTCTTCACTCACTACCGTGACGACCGGCACCAGGACCACCGAGTCGTCTCCGATCTCACGTGGAACACGTTTAGACACCACACGATCCTCGAGTACGAGGTGCCGAAGTACGACGGCGATCTCGGGGCGCCCAACGTGTTCGTGCCCTTCACGCGCGAGATTGCTGAAGCGAAGGCGCATGCGCTGCTGACACACTTCCCCAGCCAGACGGTCAAACATTGGTTCACCGCTGAGACGTTTCTCGGCCTGGCCCGGCTCCGAGGAGTCGAGGCGGCATCATCGGCTCAGTATGCCGAAGGCTTTTACGCCCGGAAGCTGCGGCTCGAATGCTCTGGGGTGCCGTTGCTGGCCGGCGTTGCGCGTGGGATGGAGGCTGGCGAGGGCTCATAGCGGTCGGACGAAGGATGGTGGCAGCATGCCGGGCAGAACGTCGATTGAGGGCATCGCTGCCGTGACGGGCGCGACGAGCGGTATCGGTTACGCGATTACTCTCGCCCTGGCGAAACCCGGTTGGCGCCTGGTGCTGATAGCGCGTGATGCCGAGCGCCTGAACTCGGTGGCAGCGCACGTGGAAGGGCGCGGCGCAGCGGCCACGCCCATAAGCCTCGATCTGTGTGCCGTCGACAAACTGGAGGAGGCTTCTGCCAACCTGCGTCGCTCGCTGCCACGGCTCGACGTGCTCGTGCATGCCGCCGGGCGGTTCCAACAGGGCACCATCGAGGAGCTGACGGCCGGCGCGGTGGACGCGCTCTTTGGCACGAACGTTCGGGCGCCGTGGCTGCTCACACGGACCTTGCTTCCGCTCCTCAGAGCCACCCGTGGCCAGGTTGTCGTGGTGAACTCGAGCGCCGTGTTCACGCACCCTTCGCGCTGCGGCGCCTATGAGATCACGAAGGCCGCGCTGCAAACGTTCACCAACGTGCTCCGCGCGGAGGTCAACGCCGATGGTGTGCGCGTGCTGAGCGTCTTTGCAGGCCGCACGGCAACGCCGATGCAGGAAGACATCTACCGTGCGGAAGGGAGACCGTATCATCCGGAACGCATGCTCCAACCGGACGACATTGCCAGAGCGATCGTCAACGCGCTGGCGCTGCCGCGTACCGCGGAGCTGACGGATCTCAACATTCGACCGATGATGAAGGCCTGATCCGATTTCGTCCATGCAGTTCGTGAACACACCTCTCTTTGGCGCCTATATGATCGCGCTCGAGCCGCATCACGATGAGCGGGGATTCTTCGCGCGGGCGTTTTGCGAGTGCGAGCTCGAGGCCCGGGGCCTCGTGACTCACTATCCGCAGTGCAACATCTCATTCAGCACGGCGGCGTTCACGCTGCGCGGCCTGCACTACGCGACCCCTCCGTATCGTGAGCAGAAGCTCGTTCGCTGCAGCCGGGGCGCGATTTACGATGTGATTGTCGATCTCCGCCCGGACTCCCCGAGCCGCCTCCGGTGGTTCGCCTGTGAGCTCACCGAGCAGAACCACCGTATGCTGTACGTCCCGGCCGGCTGCGCGCACGGCTTCCTCACGCTCACCTCGTCTACGGAGGTCTTCTACCAGATGGGCACCGCTTACGCGCCAGAGGCCCAACGCGGCGTGCGGTGGAACGATCCACGCTTTGGCATCAGTTGGCCGCATGAGCCGTTGGTCATCTCGGCGCGCGATCGGGAGTTCCCGGATTATGAGAGTTGAAAGTTGTGCGTCTCAAGGGTAGGGCGGGGCTTTAGCCCCGCCGATCACAGCGGCCCTAAAGGGCCGCCCTACGGGTTCCTGTTTCCCGATTCCTGTTTCCCGGTTCCTGTTTCCTGTTTCCTGTTTCTTAGATCGTCGAATGGAAGCGAAGATAAAACACACGGCGTCGAGCGAGCGGCGAGCGTCAGAAATGTACGCGCTCGTCGAGCGCTTGTATCCCCTGTGCCGCAGCATCACGGGAAATGGTGTGCGCCAGACGCTGCGCATGGTGCAGGAGCACCTGCCGATCGACCTGCACGAGGTGGCGTCCGGCACGAAGGTGTTCGACTGGACGGTGCCGGAGGAATGGAACATTCGAGAAGCCTGGATCTCGACGCTGGACGGCCGGCGGGTCGTGGACTTCCAGCACTCGAATCTTCACGTCGTCGGCTACAGCGTGCCGGTCCGCGGGCGATTTTCCGTCGACGCGCTGAAGCGTCACCTGCACGTGCTGGAAGACCATCCTGATTGGATACCGTACCGCACGTCGTACTATCACCGCGACTGGGGGTTTTGCCTGACGAAGCGGCAGTACGACGCGCTGACCGAGCCGGAATACGAAGTCTCGATCGACGCCAGCTTGGCGGCTGGTGCGTTGACCTACGGCGAGCTGGTGCTGCCGGGCCGTGTGTCGGACGAGATCGTCATCTCGGCGCACACCTGCCATCCCTCCATGTGCAACGACAACCTCTCGGGAATTGCCGTTGCCACGTTCCTCGGCCGTGAGCTTTCCACGTGGGAGAGACGCTTCACCTATCGCCTGCTCTTCATTCCCGGCACCATCGGCTCGCTGACCTGGCTAGCGACGCATCGTCTCGTCGTGCCGAACATTCGCGGCGGCCTCAGCCTCGTGTGCCTTGGTGACGGGCGCCCCCTGACCTACAAGAAGAGCCTGATGGGCAACGGCCCGCTGGACCGCGCCGCTGCCCGTGTCTTCCGCGACCGCGGTCGGGGCGAGCACGCTGTCGACTTCTTTCCGTTCGGATACGACGAGCGGCAGTTCAACGCGCCCGGGTTTCGCATCCCCTGTGGGTCGCTCATGCGCGCGCGCCACGGTCAGTTTCCGGAGTATCAC
>JBOGIN010000085.1:0-3541 GCA_050742275.1 Vicinamibacteraceae bacterium | reverse complement strand
CTTGGCACTAATCGCCGTGGCGCCTTGCCACAAACGCGCTCGACCGGTATAGACGGCGACCGCGCCTTTCGACTCGAGCCGATCCGCCGTGACGTTGACCGGCTCACTGTCTCGAAACATCACCGGGCGACCGCGCTTCGTCGTCCCTTCCCGGCGCGCTTTGAGCACGCTGCGGACACCGTCGGTGGCGACCAGCGTGTCGCCGTCGAGCGAGGTGTCGATCTTGGTTGCCGTCACCGAGAGCCGCTCATCGCTCACGCGTGCGCCGGCGCCGGACTTGCCCGGCGACGAGAGCGCGACGGTGCTCTTCTTGACGTCGTAGTCGACCTGTTCCGCACTGCCCTCTCGTTGGGTCCCTTCCTTCAACTGCACGTTGCCGGTGAACATGGCACTCTCGATGTCGCCGAAGCCGGGCGCCGTGGCGGTATCGAGCCGACGCGCGGTGACGGTCCGATCCGCGGCGGGCTGTCCCTCGCGTGTGACCGCGTCTCGCTCGACGTACTCCACGTCTCGCTCGAACCGCGCCTCATCGATCCCGGTCGGCGGTCCGCTCGCGACGAGCGTTGCGGAGCGGATTACCCGCGCGGGTGTGGATCCCTGCGCCGGGAGATCGACGCGCACCCGGTCGCGTGCATTCAGGCTGGTCAACGTCGCGCCATCGGGCGCGAATCTCAGCGAGAGCGTGTTACCCGCGAGGCGCCGTCCGCCGGCGCCAGGTTGTCCGGCCATCTGGATCGCGCCATTTCCGCTGAGCGCTGCCTGCTGGACCGCGTGGCCATCCGGCGCGTAGGTCAGGTCGATGTTGACCGCCGACATCGATTGCAACGCTCCGGGCGTTGCATCTGGTGTTTCCACGCTCGAGTGGCCCCGCAGCTCCGCGCGCCGGATGATGTCGGCATCAGGCTGGAGAAACAGCGTGCTGTTGTCTGCCCGCGTGACCTGCGAGCCGCGCACGATGCGGACGCCCTCCTGGAGTCGCACGTATCGGTCTCGCCGCGCGAATCCCGCGGAGCTGGCGGTCATGTCCGAGGCGCCTTCACCGCGCTCGTCCGGCGCCACGATGATGCGCGGCTTGGCGAGGAGCCAGAGCACATCCCGTCCGTTGTCGTACGTGGCGCCGCGCGACCGACCGGACATGCGTCCCCGCGTAAACGTCACCACACCAGGGGCCCGCACAATCTGTGTACGCTTGTCGTACGTCGCCTCAGCGGTGCGCACGACCAGACCGTCGCTGCTTCTGAGTCTGACGGTGCCGCGCACGGTCATCCGATCCGGCATGACGGTCGACATCGGTGTAGCGGTCGACTCCGCCGACGCGGTGCTCGATCGCGCTCCCCCTGCCGGCTCCGCTTCGATGAGCGCTTCGTTGCCGGTCAAGGTCATCACTTTGCCGTCGCGCGGTGGCAGGTCTACCTTGAGCCCGGAGAGCTTGGTCGTCCCGTCCGCATACTGCCGCAAGCCTTGGTACGCGATCGTCAGATCTGTCTTCGCACCCTCAGTGCTCAGCGTGACGCCAGGTCCGCTCTCGACAATGGCATTTGGATCTTCCCGTTTCAGCAGGTTCTCGGTCGTCGCTGGCCGTCGTCGCAGCGACATGACGACGACGACCACGAAGATCAGGGCAAACAGCGCGAGACCCACACGGACGCGCCGTTGCCACGTCATGGCCCGTCCCCCTGAATCCCGATTCCTGAATCCTCTTTCTTGAATCCCGATTCCTGAATCCTGATTCCCGTCTCCTGTTTCCCGTTTCTCGTTTCCTGAAAATCAGCCACGGTCAGCTCGACGGTCGTCTCGCCGCGCCACGTCCGCTTCTCGAGCGAGTACGCGAGCCGCACGGCTTCGCGATTCGCCTCGAGGAACGTCGCGCGCTCGCTGGCGCGCCATGCGATGGCGCCAAAGAGGCGACCGTCCTGCCGCAGATGCATCTTCAGATGCCGCTCCTTGATGCGGTGTGGTCCGCTGGCGATCTCGACGGACGCGGCGTCGAACACCGGCCGGGGATTGCCCATCCCGAATGGGCCGAGGCGATCAAGGCCGGCAATGACCTCCGAGTTGATTGCCGACAGCCGGAGACGGCCATCCACGCGCAACCGAGGCATGAGGTCGTTCGGATGGAGACACGCGTCTGCATGGACGTTCAGACGACGCCGGAGCTCGTCGATCCGCGCGGCTTCAATCGTGAGGCCGGCGGCCTGACGGTGGCCGCCGAACTTGACGAACAGGTCGGCACACCGCTCGAGCGCGCCGAGCATGTCGAAGCTTGGAATCGACCGGCACGACCCGTGCGCCAGCTCTCCGTCACGCGAGATCACGATCGCCGGCTTGAAGTACGTGTCCACCAGCTTCGATGCCACGATTCCCACCACACCGCGGTGCCAGTCGTCGCCGTCGACCACGAGCACATTGTGGGCGCCAACCGCCGGATCGGTCTCGACGACCTTGCGCGCCGCCGCGAGGATGTCGGCCTCGTGCTCCTGTCGCCGCCGGTTCTCTTCATCGAGCTGCGCCGCGAGCCCCCGCGCCTCCTCGGCCATCGCCTCGTCCGACGCGAGCAGCAGCCTCGTCGCGAGGTCCGGTGTGCTCATGCGGCCGGCCGCGTTGACACGGGGAGCCAGGACGAAGGCGACATGGAAGCCGTCGATATCCGTGTTGGTCAGGCCGGACGCCTCGAGGAGCGCCCGTAACCCGACCGTATGTGGGCCCTTCGAGAGGCGCTCGAGCCCGATCTTCGCAATGACGCGATTTTCCCCCACAAGCGGTACGACGTCCGCGACGGTCCCAATGGCGGCCACCTTGACGAACGCCGGCAGCCAGCGGGCATTGCCGGTCTTGGCGCAGAGTGCCTGGACCAGCTTCAGCGCAACGCCGACACCCGCGAGGTTCTTGTCCGGATACGAACAATCGCGCCGCTTGGGGTTGATGACGGCCAACGCCGGCGGCAACTCCGCCTCTGGCTCATGATGGTCGGTGATGATCAAGTCGATGCCGAGCTCACGCGCGCGACGCGCGGCATCGGCGCTGCGGATGCCACAGTCCACCGAGACAATGACCCGGACGCCGAGGGCGTGTAGCCGGTCGATGGCAGGAGTTTGCAGGCCGTAGCCGTCGCGCAGCCGCTCGGGAATGAAATGCACGACGTCGCCGCCCAGAAGCTCGAGACAACGCCGCATGATGACGGTGGAGGTGACGCCGTCCACGTCGTAGTCGCCGTGAATGGCCACGCGCTCCCGCCGCGCGATCGCACCGAGCAGCCGGTCGCACGCCACCGCCAAGTCGGTCAACTGCCACGGGTCGTGCAGGTGGTCCAGGGATGGGTTCAGGAATCGATGCGCGGCTTCCGGATCGGCGAAGCCCCGCTGACACAGCAGGCGCGCCACGACAGGCGCGACGCGTAGAGCCGAGGCGAGCTCTCCGGCGGCCTGTTCGTCACATGGTTGATGTTCCCAAATGAGCCTGCGCAAGTGTGTCCCTCGTCTGCGAACCACGAAGAACACGAAGGATCAACCACGAAGGACACGAAGAGCACGAAGATTAGAAG
>JBOGIN010000084.1:0-1935 GCA_050742275.1 Vicinamibacteraceae bacterium | reverse complement strand
TGTCGACGTCATCGACGACGATCTCGGCGTTTCGGGATCCGGAACACGCCGGCCTGGATTCGAACGGTTGTTGCGCGGCCTGTGCGATGGTCACGTCGGCGCCGTCTTCAGCATCGAGGCGTCACGGCTGGCGCGCAATGGCCGCGACTGGCATACGCTGCTTGAATTTTGCAGCGTCGTCGATGCGCTGCTGATCGACGCCGAGGAGGTGTATAACCCGAGACTCACCAACGATCGGTTGTTGTTGGGCATGAAGGGGACGATCAGCGAGATGGAAGTCGCGAGTTTCCGCGAGCGTGCGCACGCGGCGTTGACGCAGAAGGCGCAACGCGGTGCCCTGTTCCAACGGGTGCCGATCGGGTACGTCAAAGCGCCGGACGATCGCATCGAGAAAGACCCGGATGGCCGGGTGCGTGCCGCCATCGCGCTGATCTTTCGCAAGTTTGCGGAACTGGCCAGCGTGCGGCAGGTGTACTTCTGGTTGTCGCAGCAGCAGATACAGCTGCCAGTCGCCCGCGGACGGGAGGACGCTCGGGAGATTGTCTGGCAGCCGGCTCGCTACCATGCGGTGCTCAGCGTGTTGAAGAATCCGTTGTACGCCGGTGCGTACGCGTATGGCCGCAGCAAGACCACGGTGCGGATTGAGGGCGGGCAGAAGCGGCTCCGGCAGGTGCGGCGCCGGCGCGAGGACTGGGCGATCTTGATCCCGGATCATCACGAGGGTTACATTGGCTGGGACATCTATCAGAGTCATCAGGCGGTGATTGCCCACAACGAAAACGCCAGGGGGGGCGCCGTGCGTGGATCGGTCAAACGCGGCGGGGCCCTGCTCGCCGGTCTGCTGCGTTGTGGGCATTGCGGCGCGAAGCTCCTGGCGCAATTTCCCGGTCCGACGGTGATTCGCTATCAGTGCTCGGGCTACCTGCTCAATCGCGACCGTGCGTGTTGCGTCATGTTCGGCGGCCTCCGCGCCGATCGGCTGGTGTCGGACCAAGTGCTGCAGTGCCTGACTCCCCTCGGGATCGAGGCGGCCCTTGAGGCCATCGAAACCCTGCAGAGCGCGGGTGACGACCGGATTCGACACAAGGAGTTGGCGCTGGAGCATGCGCGCTACGAGGTGACGCGCGCGCGGCGCCAATACGACGCGGTCGATCCCGCGAATCGTCTCGTGGCGGCGGAGCTGGAACGCCGCTGGAATCTGGCGCTGACGACGCAGACGCAGGTCGAAGCCGAGCTCCTGACCTTGCAACACAGGCGCGAGCACCCACTCACCGATGCCGCGAAACGGGAGCTGTTGGCCTTGGCGCGGGATCTCCCCAGACTCTGGGAGGATCCGCACAGCGCGCCGGAGCACAAGAAACGGATCCTTCGCCTGGCCCTTCACGAGATCATCGTCACGGGTGAAGGGGAGACGATCCGCCTCGTGTTGCATTGGCAGGGCGGTGATCACACACAGGTGGAGCTGCAGAAGATTCGCCCTGGCCGGCATCGGTATGTCACCGACGACGATCTCGTGGAGATCGTCCGCGCCCTGGCGCGGATCGAATCGGACGCCCGGATCGCCTCCATCCTCAATCGCAATGAACGCCGCACGGCACACGGACAGCGGTGGACGGCGAGGCGTGTCTGCTCGCTGCGCAACCACCATACGATTGCGGTCTACCGCGAAGGAGAACGGCACGCCCGTGGCGAACTGTCCGTGCGTGAGGTGGCCGTCCTCCTCGGCGTCACGCCGACCACCGTCTTGCGGCTGATTCGACTGAAACACGTGCCGGCGACCCAGGCGTGCGCGGGCGCACCATGGATTCTGCTGCCCACGGACGTCGAGCGATTTGTGGCGAAACGAGCGACCCCACCACCGGTCGACTCACCTCAGTTGAGCCTTGAAATTCTATAGCATCCGAAGGAGTGCACCATGTCGAGCTCTCGAAGAAC
>JBOGIN010000083.1:0-5922 GCA_050742275.1 Vicinamibacteraceae bacterium | reverse complement strand
CGGCACGTCGATTGCCACGCCGAAACGGTCCAGCACCGCGAAGATCAGCAGGTGCGTCATGAAGAAGAACGTGACGATCATGACGAGCCGGGTCCGTAGGCTCCGCCTCGCCAGCATGTCGTAGGCGGGCACCGCGCAGAGCAGGAGCGCCGCCTGCGCGGCAGTCGCGTAGGTCCGGGCTTCGGCCCCGTTCTGGCTCAGGATGAGGGCTTCCCGGACGATCTTGAGGAGGTAGTAGCTCGAAAGCAGCAGAAACAGGTTCGCGCCAAGGAGAAACGCGCTCAGGCCCTCACCCGGGTACACGGGCTTCGTCACCACCGACAGCGCGCGGTCCAGCCACCACGTCCGGTAGACCCATATCCACCCGTTCCATCTGGTGTCGGTTCGAGGTTCAGCGTTCACGGTTCGAGGTTGGCGGAGGCTCACCGCTCAAGGCTATTATGGTGGAAGCCAGGGGTGGAGGTAGCCAACGTCGAGGAGGGCTGGTGAAACGCTTGAGGGCGAATCTGACCGTCTTGATGGCGCACGCTCGCCGGCAGCTGGACCTTCTGCTGGGACCCACGGTCTCGTCCATCTCGCCACCGGAAGCCAAGGAGCTCCTGGATACCGGCGGAGCCATCACCTTCGCCGACGTGAGAACCCTCCGCGCCTGGGACGAGGCGGAAACGATACTGCCAGGCGCGATCCGGCTCCCGCTACACGAGCTCGACGACCACGCCAAGAAGCTCCAGCGCGACACGCTCGTCGTGACCTACTGCACGTGACTGCGCGAGGGATCCAGCACCCGTGCGGCGTACATGCTCCTCGAACGCGGCTTTCCTCACGTCCGCTACCTGCGCGGCGGGTTCGATGCCTGGCGCCGGCAAGGGTATCCGGTGGAGCCCAAGGCGAGCCCGTCGCGTGGGATTTCTCCGTAGTTCCTGTATAGTGCAGGCACTTGTCGGTGGCGATCAGGGAGGAAAAGTTTGCGCTTTCCGGGCGCCACTGCCGGGTTCTCTATGATGCCATACGCGCGACGCGCGCTTGTCGCGGCGCTCCTGCTCCTCGTTCCCGCAACCGCACCCACGGCCCAGGACGCGTCCGCGGTCGCCTCGAAGCCACGCCTCGTCGTGGTCATCGGCATCGATCAGTTCCGCACCGACTATATCGACAAGCTCGAGCAACAGTGATCGGCATAGGGGCGGCGGTCACCCGCCGACCCCTGCCACACCACCGTGCGTACGGGTCCGTACACGGCGGTTCGAGTCGGTTACGCTAACACGCGTCGATTAACGACGGAAGCCCAAGCGATTTGAAGTACGCATTGGAAAGCCCTACAGAGAGAGCCTTGGACCGGGCGAGATACCAAGGGCCTCGACCACTGCTGGCCGTATTGCGAGCCAGCCGCTCCGAGACTCCCAGGGCGACCAGGGCCGCCCGGCGACGGCGCGGTGTTTTCCACTGCCGCCACAGAGCCGCCCGAAGCCGCAACCGGACCCAGCGCGTGAGGTATTGCAGCACGACGGGCGTTTCGCAGAAGCCGAAATAGCTGCGCCAGCCCCGTATGTACGGGGCCAGTTCCTCTATCGTCGTTTCGATGCTGACGCCCTTTGCCCGTTGCGTGATTTCCCGGACTCTTCGCTTAAACCGACCCAGAGCCTTCGGCGCAATCACGCGCTTGACCTCCGGACCAGCCGTGAAGCTGAATCCCAGAAACTTCCGCTCCTGCGGTCGCGCCACCGCACTCTTCACCTCGTTCACCGTGAGCTTGAGCTTGTGCGTGATGAATCGCGTAACACGCTCCATCACCCGTTGACCCGCTCGCTCGCTGTGGACGTAGATGTTACAGTCGTCCGCATACCGAACAAAGCGATGTCCTCGGCGCTCTAACTCTCGGTCGAGTTCGTCGAGCACGAGATTGCTGAGCAGTGGCGAAAGTGGACCTCCTTGTGGGGTACCCTCGACGCTTGGGCTCACCAGCCCGTTCTCCATCACCCCAGCATTCAACAACGCTCGGATGAGTTTCAGCAGCCGCTTGTCCTCGACCCGTTTGGCGATCTGACCCATCAGTTTGTCGTGGTTGACTTGATCGAAGAATTTCTCTACATCAAGATCAACACACCAGCCGCAGCCTTCGGCGATGTACTGCTGCGCCTTGGCCACCGCCTGATGTGCCGACCGACCGGGCCGGAACCCATAGCTGTGATCGGAGAACGTCCGGTCCCACTGCCTCTGCAGCACCTGCATCACCGCTTGCTGGATGAATCGATCCAGCACCGAAGGGATGCCGAGTTTTCTGACACCTCCTCCGTCCGGCTTGGCGATTTCCGCCCGCCTCACCGGTTTCGGCTCATAGGTTCCGTTCAGCAGTTGTTCCCGGATGGCTGGCCAATGCTGCTTCAGGTAGTCCTTCAATCCGACGACGGTCATCCCGTCGACGCCCGGATTACCTTTATTGGCCTTCACCTGCCGCAATGCTGCCTTCAGGTTTTCTCGCTCACACACTTCCTCCATCAGTCGATTCGTGCTAACTGGGTTTTCGGGTCCATTCCTCGCCCCGGACGATTCAGTCCCTTCCCTTCCCGCCTCTCGGGCTTCACCCGTCCGCGCCGAAGGGAAGTCCAGTTCCATCTGGGTATGCTGCTGCGTGTCGTCCTTGAGAGTCATGGCCTACTCGCCGCTCCTTCTCGTTCGGGCCTTCGGCCCTCGTTCCCGGCTTGGCCTATCCGTTGCTCCGCCTTTCGGCATTCGGAGTGCCTCACGAGCCTTGCCGACGTCATGACCTACTATGCCCTCTGCTGACTTCTGCCCCGCGGTCAAGCCGCCTTTCGACAGCCTCAGTCGCCGAAGCGACGCGGAGCAGATCTCCTGGGGTAAGCTCAGCCGCCTTCCGTGCACAGCCGCCGAATCTACGCTTCGCACCCTTGATGGATATGGACTTCGCGGTAAGTCGCCCGCTCGTCCGGCGCTCGCGCCTTCTATCCGGTTTTTGTCCATCGGCTCGCACGTTTGCTCTACGCTTCCTTCAGACCCCGCCTCGCGGCGGTAGCCCTTGCGTTCTCACTAGCCCTTCACCTCCATCAGGTTGGGCAGTGGACTTTCACCTCCAAGCTGCTGAGCATGCCCAGCACACGACGAAGGGCCTCAGCCTCCTCCTCGACAAGGGGGCATGGTTCTCCGAAGCTGCCTATCCGTACGCACGGACGGTGACCTGCGCTGGGCACGCCACCATCGCCACCGGCACACTCCCCTGGAAGCACGGAATCATCAACAACGCTTGGTGGGACCGCGAGGCCGGGAAAGAGTCGTCCTGCACGGCCGACCCGTCGGCGCCAGCGGTCGCCTACACCGCTCATGCCGCCGCATCGGGCGAAAGTGCGCGGCGCTTGCTGATGCCAACGCTCGCCGATGAGCTCCGTGCCCAGAGCGGCCATCCCGCTAAGGTCGTCACGCTGTCGATGAAGGCCCGCTCGGCCATCATGCTCGCCGGGAAGCGTGCCGACCTCGTCGCCTGGCACCAGGGCGCTGACGGCTGGATGAGCTCCTCGGCGCACGGCGCGCGCGGGCGTAGCCCGTTCTTGGAGCGCTACCTCGCCGAGCATCCCGTGGACCGAGAGCTCGGCCAGGTCTGGGACCGCGCGCTCCCGAGCTCCGCCTACCTCTACGAGGACGAGGGCGTCGGCGAAGCGCCGCCTCACGGCGGATCGACCACGTTCCCGCATTCGTTGAAAGCGGACACGCCGGAGGCATCTTACGGACGCTGGGAGAGCAGTCCCCTTGCAGATGCGTACCTGGGACGCATGGCCGCAGCGGCGGTGGAGTCGTTCGGGCTCGGCAAGGGGCCCGGAACCGACTTCCTGGGCGTGAGCTTCTCCGGGCTCGATCGGGTGGGACACGCCTTCGGGCCGCGGAGCCACGAGGTGCAGGACACGCTGATCCGACTCGACGCAACACTGGCAGAGCTGTTCAGCGCGCTCGACAGGGTCGTCGGCCGCGAGCACTACGTTGTCGCCCTCACAGCGGATCACGGCGTGGCGCCGGTGCCGGAGCAAATGGCGGCGCGCGGGCTCGACGCCGGACGACTGCAGATGAAGGAGGTCGTGAAACAAGCAGAGGCAGCGCTGACGAGAATCCTCGGACCCGGAGAGTGGATCGAGCACGTCGTCTCGGGGGAGCTCTATCTGACACCGGAGGCTCGCAAGCGGCTCGACCAGAAGCCGCGTGCGTGGGAGGACGTCATCGCGGCGATCGAGCAGGTGCCAGGAGTCGCACGGGTCTTCCACACGGATGCGGTGCTCCGGGGCGACTACGCAGACGACCCGCTGGCGCGCCTGGTGCGGCGCAGCCTATATGCCGGTCGCAATGGCGAGCTCAATCTGGTTCCCAAGCCTTACTGGATTATCTCGGGCACGGGCGCCACGCACGGCAGCGCCAACGACTACGACCGGCGCGTCCCCGTGCTGCTCATGGGCGTCGCCGTGGCGCCCGGCCGATATTTCACTGCAGCGTCTCCTGCCGACGTGGCGCCTACCTTGGCCGCGCTTACCGGCGTCACGCTCGCCGATCCGGACGGCCGCGTGCTCAGCGAAGCCTTGCAGCCGGCCGTGCGAACGCCAGGCAAGCGGACGCCCGCGACGTCGTCGACACCAGCCTCGCCAGGATCCCCGCTAGTACAAGGCCGGCCTCGATCGCGCTGATAATGGGAGAGTCAGCGTCCGGATAGCGCGTCGCGGCCTTTGGCACGACGCAGAGGTTGCCATGCATCATCCCTCTTGGATCTCGTTGTCCGTGCTCGTGGCGCTGACTCTGGTGCTGACGTCGCACGCACAGGCGCCGCAGCCGCCCGCGGCCCGCCGGTTGCTGCAGTCCGTGGCGCCCCCAGCCATCGACCGCGGCCTGGAGCCGGTGATCGTTACGCGCGCACGCACCAGCCAGAACCGCGTCCGCCTGCAAACACAAGCCCCGAATCCTGAATCCCGAATCCTGAATCCTGAATCCCGCTATGAGCCGGGCCGCGTCATCGTGAAGTTCAAGAGCGGGACGAACAGCGCGTCGCGTGCACAAGCCATCGGCGCTTCTGGCGCGGGGAACGCATCGCAGCCGCCTTACGCGAACTTCCAAATGCTGAGCGTGCCGGCCGCCGCCGACCCGGAGGCGGTCGCGACGGAGCTTCGGCGTGATGCGAATGTCGAGTATGCGCAGGCCGCGTACAAGGTCGAGTCGTACTTCAAGCCGAACGACCCGTTGTTCGATCGCCAGTGGAACCTCGCGGCGGCGCTCGACATGGAACAAGCCTGGGACATCAACCGCGGCTCCAGCGACGAGGTCATCGTCGCGGTGCTCGACACCGGCGTGGCTTACAAGGATGCCATCTTCGAATTCGTCGGCCAGCCGTTCATCGACCAGACCGGCGCCTCGTTTCCAGCGCTCGGGCCTGTCGTCGTGCCATTCGGCGCGGCGCCTGACCTCGGCGGTCCCGATCGGTTCGTCGCACCGCGTGACTTCATCTGGAACGACGAGGAGCCGGTCGACCTGGATGGTCACGGGACACACGTGGCCGGCACGATTGGGCAGCTCACGAACAACGACGTCGGCGTCGCCGGCGTCGCGTTCAACGTGCGCATCATGCCGGTAAAGGTCATTTCTGGAACGTGGGACACCGTCTTCAATGCGCCGAACATTGGGACCGACGCGCAGATCGCGGCAGGCGTTCGCTATGCGGTCGAGAACGGCGCGCGCGTCCTGAACATGAGCATCGGCCGCACCGGTCCGCCGTCGCCCGTCGTCGAGGACGCGCTCCGCGACGCCGTCTCCGACGGCGCCTTCGTCGCGCTTGCCGCCGGCAACCAGTTCGAAGAGGGCAACCCCGACGAGCCATTCGCGCAGATCGCATCACGGATCGACGGTGTGATGTCCGTGTCGGCGGTCGACCGGAACCTCAAT
>JBOGIN010000082.1:0-2645 GCA_050742275.1 Vicinamibacteraceae bacterium | reverse complement strand
CGACCTCCTCCGCGCGGGCGGCCCCTACGCGCGCCTGCAACGGCAGTACGCCACGCAGATACGCGACAAGGAGAACACCGTTGTTGTCGCCAGCTGACGCCAACCTGGTGCGACGCGACCGCGATCTGCCAGACCTGGCGCTCGTGCTCGATGCCGAGGCCCTCGCCGCCCGATTTACGCGCACGCTCACCGGTGCACGCATCGGCGGCATGGCGATCACCTATCTGCGGTACAAGCCGGGACAAAGCTGCGCGGCCGGAGGCCGCGCACGCGTCGACGGGCAGCCGGTCAACTTCGTCGCGACGGCGTACCGCCAGGACGCGACTGGCAAGCGTCGCAAAGCGGCCACGCGCCAGAGCGTCCTTGGTCCTTTCGGCTGTGGTCGCTTCGTGCTCAACGACAGCACGGTGGTCGTGTCGGTGTTTCCGAACGACGCCAAGCTCGATCGTCTTGCACGTTTGATGTTGCCGGACGCGTTGACAATGCTGACTGCGCGAGTGCGGCCGTTGCCCGCGGCTACCGTCCGCATGGAGACGCTCCGGTACAACCCGGAGCGTCGATTCGTTGGCCGGCTGATGGCCGACGATGCCACGCTGGCCACGGTGCGCTGCTATACCGCTCAGGACTACCCCGGGATCGCGGCGAAGGCTGGCGCACTTGTGCCACGTGGCCCCTTGAGGCTGGCGAGACGGCTGACGCGCATGCACCGCTTCCGCCTGCTGGCGTTCGAGTGGCTGGACGGCGAGCTCCTGCACGACGCCATGTCGGAGAGCCACGTTCTTCCGCACACCATGGGAGTCGTAGGGCAGGCGCTCGCGCATCTGCACGGGCAGCACGCCCCACGGCTGCCCCGCCGGACGAACGCCTCCGAAGCTGGCGCGATCCTCGCACTCGCTCGTCATCTCGCCTTTCTTCACCCACCGCTCGACGGTTTGGCGCTCAGCCTCGCCAATCGAGTGGCGGGACGGCTCCAACATGAGCCCGCAGATCCCCGGCCGCTCCACGGCGACTTCTACGCCAAGCAGGTGTTGCTCAATGGCGCGGCAGTTGCGTTGATCGATCTCGACGAGGCGTCGCTGGGCGATCCGGCCATCGATGTAGCGCGGTTCCGGGCTGATCTCGAGGCCGCCGCGGTATCCCGTCGAGTCGACACCTCGGGAATCGACGCGCTCATCGAACCGATGCTGACGGGGTACGGTCTGACACTGAACATCCCGGCACATCTGCACGTGCATGCTGCCGCTCAGCTCTTTCGTCTGGCGGCACATCCGTTTCGGCGGCGAGAGCCGTTCTGGCCCGACATCGCGACTGCGATTCTCGAGCGCGCCGGGACGTTGCTCGAAGGAGACACCACGACAATTACCGTATCAAGACCGGAAAGACGACAGGCTGCGCGACGTGCCAGCGGTTCGCAGGGGACGAGACCGGCGCGTCGGCCGCCCCGCCGTGTGGTCGATCGGTTCGGCGTCACGAACGACCCGCTGATGCCGTTTCTGGCGCAGGCGCTGCAACCCGGAGCCATGGCCAAGCGAATCGCCCGCGATCTCTGGGGCCTTGGCCGCGCGACCGAGGTCGAGGTGCGCGGCATCTCGGTCGCGCGCTACAAGCCAGGCCTGCGGTGTCTCATCGCGTACGACCTCACTGTGCACGAGGAGGGCGGTGCGACGCGGCAGATGGCCGTCATGGGCAAGGTACGCGCACAGAGCGCCGACAGGTCGACGCACGATCTGCTGGAGACGCTGTGGTCGGGACCCTTCGGAGCATGCGCCGGCGACGAGATCCTCGTCCCCGAGCCGCTTGGCGTCGTGAGCGACCTCCACATGATCGCGCAGCGCCGAGTGGCTGGAAGGTCCCTTGCGCAACTGCTCGAAGGACCGTTGGGACTCCAGCTTGCCCGCCGCGCGGCCGACGCGATTCACAAGCTGCATCGCGCGGCGGCACCGGCTCGTCGCCGGCACACGGTCGACGACGAGATCCGAATTCTGCGGCAGCGGCTGACACGCGTCGCGCAGGAGCGTCCGCGTGACGAGGCACGGATCGAGCGTTTGCTGGAAGGGTGCTGGCAGCTCGCCGCACGCGTCCGTGACGCACCGGTCTGCGGGATTCACCGCGACTTCTATCCCGACCAGCTCCTCGTGGACAGCGACCGGCTGTATCTGACGGACCTCGATCTCTACAGCGAGGGTGCGCCCGCGCTGGACGTCGGGAACTTCGTCGCGCACGTGGAAGAGCACAGTCTCCGCCGCTTCGGCGACCCGAGCGTCCTCGCGGAGAGAAACGACGTCCTGATCGAGCGGTATCTGCAGCTCTCGCATGGGACCACTCGTGCGGCGATCGACGTCTGGACGACCCTGTCGCTGGCCCGACACGTGGCCATCAGCACGCAGTTCCCCGACCGCCGGCCGTTCACGGCGGCGATCCTCGACTTGTGCGAGCAGAGGGTGTTCGGCGCAGCCATCGACCGCGTTGCATCGAGAGTCGCATGCAGGCCAGCCCGCGGAGCACGACGATGATGCGAATCTGCCTTTGGGCATTGACGACTCATGTCGCCGTTGCTGCCGCCGCGTATGCCCAATCCAGCAACGGACGGTCGGGTGAGACGGACGGCCAGGCTCGCCCTCAGCGCCCGGCGCCGCATGCATCCG
>JBOGIN010000081.1:0-10559 GCA_050742275.1 Vicinamibacteraceae bacterium | reverse complement strand
GCTGCGTACAATGCCCGAGAATTCACGTGAGCTGCGTCATGCCTGATGAGCCGTCGGAACTGACCGTTGCCAACGCCGCTGATTGGCGGAAGTGGCTGCGCAAACACCATGCGGCGTCGGCGGGGATATGGCTGGTGCTCGCGAAGAAGGGTGTTACCCAGCCAACCAGCCTCATTTACGATGAGGCGCTCGAGGAAGCGCTGTGCCATGGATGGATCGACGGTCAGGCGCGGCGCAGGGATGAGGCTACCTACCATCAACGCTTCACCCCGCGCCGCGCACGAAGTCCCTGGTCGCAGCGCAATGTTGGCCGCATCGCGCGTCTGGAGCGCGAGGGCCGGATGCACCCGGCCGGCCTGGCCGAGGTGCAGCGTGCCAAGGCAGACGGACGATGGGAGGCGGCCTACGCCGGTCAGGCGAGCAGCCAGGTGCCGCCCGATCTAGCTGCGGCTTTGACCGCGGTGCCCAAGGCACAGGCGATGTTCGACGTCCTCACGAAGCAGAACAGGTTCGCCATCCTGTACCGAATCGCAGGGGCGAAGCGCCCCGACACTCGAGTCCGTCGCATCGAACAGTTCGTCGCCATGCTGGCCGCCGGCAAGACGCTCTACCCGCAGAAGCGCACGCTCGCCGATTGACTCGCTCGAACGACGCTTGCCGCAGTGGAGGAGGTGCGATGCGCTGCGGTGTTGTCAGCGCTCCGGCAAGCCGACGATGGTTGACGGATGGCGATGCGCAGCGGCTGGAGTGACTACCGTGGCACGTCCCGCGCATCGACCTCCTGTGGCGTCACCTCGTGCTGGCGAAGAAAGACGAGGCGCTCCCTCTCGTGTGTTCGAGCCCTCAAGCGCTTGAACTCGGCGAGCGCTCTCCGTGACTCCTCGACGTGGCCCAGCGCCCGGTGCGCCTGTGCCAGATGAAAGAAGGCGACGTCGAGCTCCGGGTCGAGCGAGACCGCCGTCTCGAGATGGGGCACCGCCTGCTGCGGCTTGTCGGTGGCGATCAGCACGCGGCCGAGCCCGACCCGCGCCTGCTCGAGATCCGGATAGTGCCGCACCGCCTCCTCGAAGAGCTCGCGCGCCCGACCGAGGTCGCCGGACCGACGGTGGATTTCACCCAACTCGTAGGCGGCGTCGGCGTTGGTCGGATCGAGCACCAGCTCCTGCTCGAACGCCTTGGCCGCTTCTGATCTCGCCGTCAGCGACGCCTCGTTTGCACCGAGCTGCGCCGAGCGCGATAGGAGCACGCGACCAAGGCGGTAATGGACGCCGGGCCGGTCAGGATCGAGAGCGAGCACCCGGCGATACGAGCGCAGCGCGGCGTCGAGCTGTCCCAGGCTCTCATGGGCCTCACCGGCCGCCTGGTGCCTCCACACCGACTCTGGCGCCACCTGCGAGAGCCGAACCGTCTGCAGATAGGCGAAGTTCGCGAAGAGGCGGCCGGCGTGGTAAAGCACCTCGGGGTCGTCGGGATGCAGCCGACTGAGCGCCAGGGCAATCTCCACCGCGGCGTCATCCTTCTCGAGCCCGGCGTAGGCCCTCATGAGGTGGAGGCCCGCCGATCGGCGGAGCGGCGGGTCGGATGCCTGCTGGAACCCGTTGCGCAGGCCGGGCAGCGCCTCCGCATACCGACCTAACTCGGAGCGCGACATCGCCAGCAGGACGTCGATCTTGGGCAGCGTCGGCTTCAGCGTCACCGCGCGCTGAAGGGCTTGCACCGCGCGTGCGAAGTCCCGCGTCTGGTAGTACACCAGTCCAAGCTTCGCGTGCACTTCCGCGCTTTCAGGTGCGAGCTCCCGGAGCTTCTCGAACGCGCGGACCGCCTGGTCGTAGCGCTGCTCGGCCAGCGCCTTCTCTCCTTCGGCCGCGTATCGCTGGAGCAGACCGGGATCGGCCGGCTGCCCTACGCCTGCCGACGCGGACACGCAGAGCATCAGAACGATGAGCCCGGGACGCCTCACCACAGGAGCTTGACCCCTAGTTGAATCCTCCTCGGATCCCGCGCGGAGGTGATCACGCCGAAGTTGTCCGCGCTGATGTCTCTCGACACGTCATCCCACTGCGTGTGATTGAGCGCGTTGAAGGCCTCTGCTCGGAACTGCAGCGTCATCTCCCCTGGCAAGACGAAGTTCTTGAAGAGACCCAGATCGAGGTTGTTGATGCCGGGACCTCTCAGGATGCCACGGCCGGAGTTGCCGAAGGAGCCGAGCGCCGGCTGGGCGAAGGCGGCCGTGTTGAACCACTGCTCGATGGCGCCCTTGCCGGCATGAATGTCGCCCACGATGTCTGCCCGGTTGGTGCCGGAGGTATCGAGCACGCCCCCGAGGTCGGCCGCTGTGATCGTGATCGGAAAACCGCCTTGGAGGAGGTAGATCCCGTTGAGCTGCCAGCCGCTAATGAGCACCTGCTTGAGACCGGAGGCATTGCCGGCGAAGCGCTCACCCTGGCCGAACGGCAGGTTCCAGACGAAGCTCCCTACGAGACGGTGGGCCACGTCGAATCCGGACAGTCCGTGGTCACGCGCGGGATCGTGGTTGTTCAGAAACCCCTGCCAGCCAGCCGTCTCGGTGTCCCCCAGGCTGGCGGCCGCGGACTTGCTGTCGGTGCTCTTGGCCCACGTGTACGCCACCGTGGCCAGGAGTCCCGGGCCGCGGTGCGTCAACGTGGCGTTCATCGCGTGATAGTCCGAGAAGCCACTCCAGTCGCTGTCGATGTACACGGCGAAGTTGGAAAACGGCTTCCGCTCTTCGACGGTGGGACGGTCCGGCGTGTAAGGCAGCGCCTGTGCGATGTTCCGGCGCATCAGGAGGTTGCTGCCGTGGCTGCCGGCGTAACTCAGCTCGATGCTGGTCCTCGGCGTCACGAGCCGCTGCACGCTCAGCGACCACTGGTGCATCATTGGGTTCCTCGGCTCTGGTGACATGCTCACGGCAAGGAAAGTGTTGGCTTCGGGCGAGGCCGGTGCGGGATCTGCGAAGCTCGGAAACAACATGTCCGTCGTCTGGAGCGGTTCTGTCTGGCCGGCCGACTGCTGCAGGTTGATGCGGCTCACATACGGGTAGATATCCGCCGCGCCGTCGATCTCGCGTCCTTCGGCGCTGTCGTAGAAGATCCCGTAGCCGGCTCGAATCACCGTTTCATCCGTCTCACCCGGGCGATAAGCGAAGCTGAGACGCGGCGCAAAGACCTTGAACCGGTCGGGGTTCTCGGGGCTGCGGCGACCGGCGAGCTGATAGTAGCCGTCGTCGGGAATGATCCCGCCGGCCGCCAGGCTCTCATCCGCCACGAGGAGACCGCCCGGCGCGTAGTCCAGGTTCCGCCACCCCATGCGGTTGTTCGTCTCGTACGGCACGTTGCGGTAGTCCCAGCGTAGACCGAGGTTCAACGTGAGCTTGCTGCTGATCCTCCAATCGTCCTGGAGGTACGGGGCGAAGTACAGGAAGTTGAACTCGCGCGGGTTGCCGGCCTGCCCCGGGATCGCGAACGCGGCCGGCAGGAACGCGGCCGCATCGGCGTAGACGCCGAGCAGCATATCCGCGACCGGGTGACCGGTGGCAAAGCCACCGAAGCCGAAGTCGCCGGTAAATCCGGTGGCCAGGTCGCGCTGGAGCCACCAGCGGCGCAAGTTGGCGCCGAAGGTGAACGTGTGGCTTCCCCTGACCCAGGTTGTCGTGTTGCTCACGTCCCACATGGGCTGGTTGCTCGCGGAGTAGGCGTTGACGACGCCGCCGGTTCCGGCGAACCCGCCGCTCCGGAACGCGATCGTCGGGCACTCCCGCTGGACGTCCGGGATGGGGTCGAAAATACCGGTCAGGCCGAGCGGGTCGATTTGCTCCTGGGGACAGGGGATGCCGTGCTGGTCGGCCAGGGCGTCGACCCGGCCGACGCGAAGGACGTTTACCATGTTGGACTCGATCGGCCAGGTATGGGAGACCTGCCAGTTCGTCGTGTCCTGCTCGAAGACGCGTCGTCCCCCCTGCCAGATGGCGTTGCCGCCGGTCTCGTTGTCGAACGTCGTCCTTGTATATCGGAAGAAGGCTCTCCCGAAACGACTCAGATCCTGATCCACGCGGACGTTGAACTGGTTCTGTTCCTGGGGGAGCGTGATGACGTACTGGTAGTTGCCCTGCGGAGCGTCGCTATTCGGGGCGGGGAACCAGCCCTGGTCGATGGCCAGCTGGGGCAGGCGCGACCAGCGGTCGCGCGGGATGGTGTTGTTCGCGAACGGCCGGCCGGTACGTGGGTCGGTGATCGTCTCCCGAAAGCGACCCTCGAGCATCTCGGTCGTCGGGACGATCGCAAAGTCGCTCGCCCCACGATCGATCCGCGCGCCTTCGTAGTTGAACAGTAGGAACGTCTTGTTCCGGATGATCGGGCCGCTGAAGGTCCCCCCGAACTGTTTCTGGTCGAGCTCGGGCTTCGGCTGGTCGGTCGGATCGAAGAAGTTCCTCGCGTCCAGCGCCTCATTGCGGCCGAACAGGAACGCGGTGCCGTGGAACTGGTTCGTGCCAGACTTGCTGACCAGATTGATCTGGTTGGCGCTGAAGCCGTACTCGGCGGAGTAGGTTTTGTTCTGCTGCGTGAACTCCTCCATCGCGTCCACGGAGAGGATCGCGGCTGGGGTGCCGAGGGCCGTGTCGATGTTGGCGGTGCCGTCGATCATGAAGTTGTTCGAGGTCGCCCGCGCGCCCTGGATACTGATTGCGTTGCCCACGCCCGACCGCATGCCGCCCTGCTCACCGCTCGTTTCGACCGCTCCCGCGTTCAAGAACAGGAGCGACAGGAAGTTCCGCCCATCCAACGGCAGCTCCGTGATCTGCTTCTCGGTGAGCGTCTGGCCGATCCTCGCGCTCTCCGATTCGAGCGCCACCGCGCCCGCCTGAACCTCGATGGTCTCCGTCATCTCTCCGAGCGCGAGTGTCAGGTCGACGCGGATCCGGTTGTCTACCAGGAGTCGGATGCCGGCCTCGCGGGCGGTGCGGAATCCCTGCAGCTCCGCCGTCACCGAGTACGTGCTGGGCGGCAGGAGCGCGAACACGTAGTCGCCTCTCTCGTCCGTCGTGCTCGTGCGCTCGAAGCCCGTGAGCTCGCTGTGAATGGTGACCGTGGCTCCAGGCACGACCGAGCCGGTCGCGTCCTTCACCGTGCCGTTGATCTGGCCCGTGGCCGTCTGCGCGCCGGCCGCTGCCGCCAAGCCGAGCACGGCAAACATCGTACCCGGCAACGCCACTTTCCTCATGATCGAACCCTCCCTCCGATCTGAGCCACGACGCGTGCGCGTATGCAGTGACTGGAGCACCTGCCGCTGGCGTATGCCGTACCACCACCGGTCGAGCCGCGCGTCCGCACAGGGTCATTTGTGCATCGCGCAACGGTGCCGACGTACGGTCAGCGTGCCGGACAGGCGAACCGCCGCATGTTCATGCTTCTATGTTGTTTATGCGCATGAGCTTATCACCCGCTCGCGCGGCGCGCAAGGTTTTTGAACCTGTCTCGAGTGAGCCCCGCGAAAGAAAGGGGCAACCCATGCGGAATAGAGTTGGGAGGAACTGCGAGGCCAGATTATCGGTGGGATCGCCGGCGCGTGCCGCGCCGGCTCCAGTCGGTAGAATCTCTCCGAGGACAGGAGCGAGGCGCGGCGGGCAACTCGAGCCTGCTTCATGCGCGCGGCGGCTGGACGTATCGCAGGTACGGCTTTGGCGCGCGCCAGCCTTCCGGGAACTTCTCCTTCGCCTCCGCGTCGGACACGGCGGGGACGATGATCGCCTCCTCGCCAGGTTTCCAGTTCGCGGGCGTCGCGAGCTTGTGTTTCGCGGTGAGCTGCAAGGAATCGATCACGCGCGGCACCTCATCGAAGTTTCGACCGGCCGTCATTGGATACGACAGCACCAGCTTGATCTTCTTGTCCGGACCAATGACGTACACGTTGCGCACCGTCTGGTTGTCGGCAGCGGTGCGGCCTTCGCAGCTCTCGCCGGCCTCGGCCGGGAGCATTCCATACAGCTGCGCCACCGTCAGATCGCTGTCGGCAATCATGGGGTAGTTCGGGGCATGGCCCATCGCCTCGGCAATGTCGTGGGACCATCGCCGGTGGTCATCGACCGGATCAACGCTCAGCCCGATGATCTTCACGTCGCGCGCGTCGAAATCAGGCTTGGCTTTCGCCATGTACCCCAGTTCCGTCGTGCACACTGGCGTGAAGTCCTTCGGGTGGGAGAACAGCACGCCCCACGATCCCCCGAGCCATTCGTGGAACCGAATGGGGCCCTCGGTCGTCATGGCTTCGAAGTCTGGCGCGTCACTGCCAATGGGAAGAGGTCTACTCATGGTATGTCTCCTGCATGGTTCTCGTCGTCGTACGTGCCACGTCGTGAACCGCTTCGCTGCGGGGCGTCACACGGCTCCGTTCCACCTGGTTTGCGGCAGAATGGACACAGAGATTCCCAGGTTTGGGGAGGAGTGTGCCGACGAACGTACACCTAACCGCCGAGGTTGGTCAATATCAGCAACGGCGCCGCTGTCGTCAGCCCACGCGAGGTCATCGTGCCGTTGAAGATCTCACATCGGATAGAAGCTGCGGTCGCTCTTCTGAATCCTCGTCCGGGTGAGAGACTGCTCGAGATCGGCTGCGGGACTGGTCAGGCAATCCAGGCGGTGGTCGCACGCTGCCCGACCGCGAGCGTCATTGCCATCGATCGATCCGAGAAGGCCGTTGCACGTGCCCGCGTGGTCAACGCCGAAGCAGTCGACGCCCGACAGGTCAGCGTATCGGTGGACGATGTCGAGCGCGGGCCGATTGCGCCTGGAAGCTTCGATCGGGCCTTCGCCATTCGGGTCAACAGCTTCTGGACCCGCCCTGGCGTCGCGCTGCCGCACGCCGCCGCGAGCTTGCGGCCACATGGCGAGCTTTGGATGATCTACGACGCCTCTTCGCCCAAGATCGTGCCCATCATGGCTTCTCTCCGCGCATTCGGCATGCAGGACGTCCGGTCCAAGAGTGCCGCGGGTGCCTTCGCAATCATCGGGAAATGGGATGGTCTGGCTCACCGACAGTCAACCGCGCGCGTGAGCCCGTTGACCATCACCTGCAAAAGCGGATGCTCCTAGCGATCCGCATCGCATCCTCGGCAGTGCGATCGCCCCTGCTGATCACGACGAACGTCAGCTTGTTGGAGCCGGCGCGGGGGAGCGACAGCCTGGGAAAGTGAACCGCCGTGAAGCGCGAGCCATCGGCCTGATCGAACGCGACCCCTTTGGCGGGCTGCCCGTCAATCGACAGGTCGAACACTCGACAGCCCGCCTGGCGTGCGTACCGCGTGAGGGGATCCACGAACAGGCCGTGGTCGATCCGCACGAGAAGATCGTTGCCACACCATTCGCTGGCGGCCGTGTCTATGCCTTGCGCCTGCGCCGGTGTCAACACAACCGGCGAGGCGAACACCAGGAGGTCGCCCACAGCGATCTCGCGCCAGCCCGTCGGGCTCATCACGGCTCCCCTCCCGATCGGCGCCGCAGCTCGTCACACGCGCACTCTTCAGGCCGCGCGCTACGTACGTCTCTAATGGCTCAATCGACGCTGGCGCCCTCGAGCCCGACGCCGTCCTGGATGGCGAGGCTGAGGTACTCGTCCCCTTCCCGTGCCATCAACCGCCACTCTACCATTTGGTCGAGAAAATCCCGCAGCCAGCGCTCGAAGCTCGCGTCGAGCGCGTATCGCTCACCGATCGACCTCACGATGCCCTGAAGGTGCCGCCGCCCGTCGCACAGCTCGTAGATCTCCCGCTGCACGTCGTTCATCGCGATCGTGCGATGGATCGCGTTCGGACGCGTGTCGGTGATGACGAGCTCCGGCGGATCGGCGCGGCGCGTCGCAGTCAGGCTGCACGCCCCGGCACGACGCCACTCCTCCACACAGCGCTCCGTCTGACCCAGAGCGGCAGCGGCCGTCTTGCCGTCCGCGCGCTCGAAGTCGAAGAAGTACGCCAGCCTGTGCAGCCGCTCCTTGGGGAGGGGGTACAACAACCCATACATATCCATGGGACGGACGTTCACGAGGCCGAACGACGCCGCCTCGTTGAAGTACGGGGAGAAGCGATCCATGCGAACCGCACCCACGCTGTGCGGCGGGGGCAGGTGCCACAGCGACTCCATCGTTCTGCGGATGGCGGCGTAGTCTGCCTCCGTCTCGCCGGGGAAGCCGTACAGCAGGTTCCACGCGACGTTCACACCGTATTGCTTACACCACTTGAGCAGCTGGATGTTCTGGAGCGCCGTCACACCCTTGCGCATCAACTGCAGGACGTGCGTGCTGAGACTCTCGACGCCCGGCTGAATGGCCACCACACCCGCATCGTGCAGCAGCTTCACCTGCTCCTTGGTGAGGTTGGCCTTGGTCTCGTAGAACAGCGTGAGCCCGAGCTTCTCGTCCCGCAGCCGCGGCAGCAGGTCGCGGAAGTACCGCATGTCGAGGATATTGTCCACGGCGACGACGTGCCTCGTCGGATAACGCCGGCGAAATTCGCCGAGCTCGCCGAGCACGCGCTCCGCGCTCTTGCTGCGAAACGCCATCGTCGCCCCGTTCAAGCCGCAGAAGGTGCAGTGCGACTTCGCACCCCACCAGCAGCCGCGCGACGTCTCGACGAGCAGCGACGGCTGTAGGACCGGCACGAGCGGGCTGCGCCCGACGGCCGCGAAGTATTCGTCGTAATCCGGCGAGGGCACCGTGTCCATGTCGACGATCGGCGCTGCCCTGCCGTTGTCGATCGATGCACCGTCGCTCCGATAGATGATGCCTGCGATGCCCTCCGCCTCGCGGCCCGCGGCGATAGCGTCGATCAGCCGCGGGAACGTGCGCTCGCCCTCGCCAGAGCAGACGTAGTCGATCCACGGGAAGCTCCGGTGGAGCTCCCGCCCCATCTCGCCCTCGCAGTTGCCGCCCCCGAAGACGATCGCCTTGTCGGGCCAGCGATCCTTGATCGACTTCGACAACGCGAGCGAGGCGAGGTTCTGCTCGAACGTTGTCGTAAAGCCAATGATCCGATAGTCGGCAACGCGGAACTCCTCGACGCAGGCCCGCAGAAACGGCGCGACGTGCGACCGGGCGTCCATGATCCGCCGGTACTCGGCCGGGCCGACGTTCACGCGGAGCGTCTCGGCGTACACGTCGAGGTCGAGCCGGTCTCCGAAGAGATACTGGGCGAAGAGCCAGTCGCCGGCGAACAGCGCGTCGCTGACCTTCTCGTCGAGCACGCTGTAGGTGTCGTGTCCCACCCACTCGGCAAAGCGCAGATTCCCGTATCGGAGATCGCACGGCACCCCGTGCTCCCGGAGCACCGACTTCAGGATGCTGATCCCGATGGCCGGCCTCGCAATCGACACGAACGGCATGCTCACGAGGAGGACGCGCGGCGGCGCCGTCCCGCCATTCGACGGCCTGTCTCTGCCTGTCGCCCGCGCGCCTCGCGAGGTCCGGTTGCTCATGACAGCGTGTACGAGCACTGCTTGCAGAGACCGACCTCACTGTCGCGGCCTTCGATGTGGAGCCGGCGGATGCGGCGGTAGGCCTCACCGTTCCAGATCTCGCGGAGGCTCTGCCGGCCCACGTTGCCGAGCACCACCTGGCGGCGCCAGTCCATGCAGCACAGAACCACGTCGCCCGACGCGAGGATGTACATCTTGTAGAACGGGAGCTCGCAGGTGCGGACGGGCTGCGCGCCCTGCGGTGTGTAGCGAAGCTCCTCGTAGTTCTCGACGTTCCCGGCCCGGTTCACCAGCGGCGACGCCCCGGCCTGCACGCCGCGGCTCGTCCAGTACCGGATGTTCTCGGCGATCTCCGGCACCATCAGCCGCGTCTCGATCATGTTGACGAAGACCTGGAGCGACGGCGGCCGCACCTCGAGCAGGTAGTCGACGTTGGCCTTCACCCGCGCGAACGAGATGCCCATGATCTTCTCGTAGGTCTCCGGCGTCGCGCCGTTGAAGCTGAACCAGATCGCGTCGAGCCCCGTTCGCACCAGACGATCGGTCACCTTGGGAATGAGCGGCGAGCCGTTCGTCGTCACCGTGACCATCGCATGCGGCACCCGCTGCTTGGCACGTGCGATCCAGTCGATGATGCGGTTGTCGGTGAACGCCTCGTTCATCAGGAACGGCTCGATCCGCCGCAGCCCCGGCTCGTGCGCGCACTCGTCCAGGATCCGCTCGTACAACCGCTCGTCCATCCTCTCGCGCGGGAACTCGGTCGACACCTTCGGATACGGACACATGACACACGCCGCGTTGCACGTCGTGATGGTCTGGATCTGAATCTCCGACGGGAAGCCGAGCGGCTGATCCCACGACGCGATGAGCACCTCATGCGAATCGAGACCGCGTGCAGCCGACGCCCGAAGGAGTCGCTCCCACGCCGGCACCAGCCTGCGGGCGCTGAACCGCCGCTCGACACGCGCGCGCAGCCGCCGGCCGAGCGCCCGCCGCTCGTCGGGATTCTCGATGAGCTCCGTGAGATGCCGCGCGATGAGATCGGGACGCCGCGGTGGCACGAGGTAGCCGGCCGCCCCC
>JBOGIN010000080.1:0-17456 GCA_050742275.1 Vicinamibacteraceae bacterium | reverse complement strand
CGCTACAAGTGTCACGATGCTCGACGGCGCTTCTACGACGTCACCACCGCTCATTGCCTTCGAACGGGTCACGATTGTGCGCAACGGGCGTGCGGCGCTCGACGAGGTGACGCTGTCGATCGACGCGGGTGAGCACGTCGCCATCATCGGGCCCAACGGCTCCGGCAAGTCCACGCTCATCAAGACCGTCGCGCGAGAGCTGTATCCGGTCGTGCGGTCCGGCAGCGCCGTTCGTCTGCTCGGCCGGGAGCGCTGGAACGTCTTCGAGCTCCGCTCGCAGCTCGGCATCGTCTCCAACGACTTGATGGCCGCCACCCGCACGCGCCCACTGACCGCCGAGCACGTCGTCATCTCTGGCTTCTTCAGTAGTATTGGCATCTGGCCGCATCATTTGGTCACCGATGCGATGCGGGACAAAGCGCGGGAGATCCTCGAGCGCCTCGAGGTCCCGCACCTGAAGGATCGACTCCTGACGGAGCTCTCGTCTGGAGAGGCGCGGCGCATCCTCATCGGGCGCGCGCTGGTTCACGACCCCGCCACGCTGCTCCTCGACGAGCCGACCAACAGCCTCGACTTTCGGGCGATGCAGGATCTCCGCGATCTGTGTCGCCGGCTCGCGCAGCGCGGGACGGGCATCCTGCTCGTCACGCATCATCTGCCGGACGTGATTCCGGAAATCAATCGCGTCATCCTGCTCAAGCAGGGGCGCGTGTTCCGAGACGGACCGAAGGACGAGGTGCTCACCTCCGACGTCCTACGGGAGCTGTTTGGAAGCGCGGTCGAGCTCGTGCGGCGAGACGGGTATTATCACCTCTTGTAGCGCACCGCGTTCGTGACACCGCCGTTACGCTCGTGGGCTCAGCGTGACCGTCTTCTTGGAGCGCGCCGCTTCGTAGATGGCCATCATGGCCACCAGATCTCGAAGGCCCTCTTCTCCTGGCGTTCGCGGCTCCTTGTCCTGGAGAATGCATTGCGAGAAGTGGTCCATCTCGGCGGCGAACTGATCGATATCCGGCAATGCCGGCTCCTCGATCTCTTCCCCGCGCGAGACACGCAGATGCAAGCCGTGGTACGAGGAAGCCGGCTCGAGCTCGGCCCAGCCCTTGTCGCCGATGGCGCGGAAGCGGTTGTAGCCCACGCCGTAGCTCGAGACACAATTGGCCAGCACGCCGCTCGGGAAGCGGAGTTGGAAGTTGATCGTCTCCTCCACTTCCTTGAAGCGCGCGTCGCCCGGCGTCGAATGTTGCATCGCGTTTACCTCGACGGGCTCCTCGCCGGTGAGGTAACGCGCTGCCTGGAGCGCGTAAATCCCAATGTCCATCAACGACCCGCCGCCCGCTTCCTTCTGGCGTAGCCGCCATTCGTTCGGGTCGCGGATGTTGAACGCGGCCGACGCGTCCACGACCTTGAGCCGGCCAAGGCCGCCCTGCGCGAGCTCGATGAGCCGCCGTGTGTACGGCTCGTAGTGCAGCCGATAGCCAATCATCAGCTTGCGCTTCGCCTCTCGACACGCCGCGATCATCTTGCGGCAGTCGTCGGGCGTGTTCGCCATTGGTTTCTCGCAGAAAATGTCCTTGCCCGTTTGCGCGCCGCGAATGGTGTACTCGGCGTGCATGAAGTTCGGCAGGACGATGTAGATGACGTCGACCTCGGGATTGTCCTTGATGGTGTCGTAGTTCTCGTAGTTGTAGATGTTCTTTGGATTGACGCCGTATTGGGCGGCGTACTTGAGCGCCTTGTCCCGGTGGCCGCTGACGAGCGCCGTGAGCGTCGAGTGCTTGCAGCTCTTGAACGCCGGCATGAGCTGGCCGATGGCCAGTCGACCGAGACCAACGAGCGCGTAACGGATCTTCCTCCCCGCGGGCTCGGCGGGCTGCTGCGCGCGCGCCTCCGATGCCGCCACGCGTGAGGCCACGAAACCCATGCTGGACGCTTCGAGAAACTTCCGCCGTGACAGATCGCGCCAAGCGCTTTTCCGTGGACGGTTCCGCATCGGCGGATCTTACCAGATGGGGACCCGCGCAGCCGCTAACGGAGGGCACCCATGCGCGTGAGCGAATGGATTGCGGTCGCGTACTTCATTGGCACGGCGGTGGTCGCCGTCGTTCAAGGCGTCAGGGGTCAGGGGTCAGGGGTCGGTAGGCGTCAGGGGTCAGGGGTCAGGCGTCAGCAGGCGTTAGGGGTCAAGCGTCACGCGTCAGGGAGCAGCGCACGAAGGCGGCTGATGGTGGCGGCGCTCGCCCTGGTCGCAGCAGCGCTCGTGATTGCGCTCGCGGCGGTGGCGCACGATGACGGTGGGTGGTGGCTCACGATCGCGCGTGATTGGGCGCCTGCCGCATATCTGATGTTCGGGTACTGGTTGCCGGGCGGGCTGCAACGGCCGCCGAATCCTCGTCTCGAAGCGTGGCTCGCGAGAGCCGACCGGCGACTGCTCGCGTGGGTCGGAACCACGCTGGATTCGCCCTTCTGGCACAGCGGCCCGCTCGAAGCCGTCTATCTGCTCGTCTATCCATTCGTGCCAGCCTGTTTTCTCTTGGTGTACGTCACCGTCCCATCCGGGGTGTCCGATATCTTCTGGTCCGCAGTCCTCGTCTCCGGCTACGCGTGCTACGGCACGCTGCCCTGGTTGCCGGCTCGCCCCCCACGACAGATTGATGCGCAGGACGGGCTGCGCAACGCGCACACCCGAGCGCCCAGCCCACCCGGACATCGTCTACTCCGCCGCCTGAACGAGCAGGTGTCGGGATCGATGGGCGTCGGCGGTGACACGCTGCCTAGTGGGCATGTTGCCGTCGCCGCTGCGGCCGCCCTGGTGGTCGTTCAGTTCCTCCCACTCACCGGCGCGTTGCTCGTCCTGCTGACGCTCGTGATTGCCGCGGCAACCGTCGCTGGACGGTATCACTATCTGGTCGACGCGGTGGGCGGGCTGGCAGTCGGCCTCCTCGCCTGGCTCGTCCTCACCTGGATCCATTAGGTCCACGTCTCAGGCGGCTTCGCGCAGCACGAGCGCGGCGTCGTTGCCACCAAAGGCGAGCGACGTGGACACGCCGCAGCGGACGCGCTCGTCACGCGCCTCGTTGGCGACGACATGGATGGGACAGTCCGGATCAGTGGCGTCGTGGTGAATCGTGGGGGGGATGACGCGTCGCGCGATTGTCAGCGCGAGCGCTGCAGCTTCGACTGCGCCCGCCGCACCAAGGCAGTGACCGACCATTGACTTGATCGACGTCACCGGTAACCGGCGCGCGCGGTCACCAAACACGGCAAAAAATCCATTCGCTTCGGCCCGGTCGTTCTGTGCGGTGGCGGTGCCATGCGCGTTGACGTGATCGACCTCTGCGGTGGACAGGCGAGCGGCCTCCAGCGCCGATCTCACCATTGCCGCTACCGCTCGGCCGTCCGGCTCCGGCGCCGTCGGGTGGTACGCCTCGCAGCTCAGACTGTAGCCCGCCACTTCCGCGTAGATCGATGCGCCGCGGCGGCGTGCCCGCTCCAGATCCTCCAGCACGAGGATCGCAGCGCCTTCACCGAGGTTCATACCGTTGCGCTGCCGGTCGAACGGCCGGCACGGACCGGGGTCCATGAGCCGCAGGGCATTGAACCCGCTGAACGTGAGCCGCGCCAAAGCGTCGGTACCGCCGGCCAGCGCGACATCCAGGCGCCGGCGGCGAATGGCTTCTGCCGCATGGCCGATGGCGATGGTGCTCGAGGAGCAGGCGGCGGCAATGCAGGAACGCATGCCCTCGAAGCCAAACCGCGCGGCAATGACGTCCACCGGTGTGCTGGAGAAGTGGTTCCACGCCTTCGACGGGCGCGCGCGGTCGATCCCGCTCCGTAACATCGTGAAGTAGTACTCTTCGTTGCGCAGCAAGTCGGCCGTGCCGGAGCCGAGCAGCACGCCCACGCGCGTGGGATCGAGCGCCGTGTCGAGCAGCCCGGCATCGCTCACGGCCTCGCTCGCGGCGATGACACCGAGCTGATCGCTGCGCGACCAGCGGCGCCGCTCGAGCGGCGTGAACCTGTCGAGGCCGGGCGCCAGATCGATCTCGCCAGCGATCTCGCTTCGATAGCCCGCCGGATCGAACAAGGTCACCCGGCGCATGCCACACGTGCCTGCGAGCATTGCCCGCCAGACCTCTTCGCGCGAGAGGCCCAGTGCGCAGATGAGGCCAACGCCCGTGACGGCCACCCGCCGCTCGCTCACCCCATGATCTCCTCGTCCGCCAGCATCGCCCCTGGCGTCTGTCGGACGATGGTGGCGCGCGGTTGCGCGTTGGCGTCCTCGAACCACTGGCGCAGCTGGCGCGCGCAACGGCGGACGTGCCGCGCTTCGCTTCGCTTCCGGCGGAGCGCGATCGCCAACGGCAGCCACTGAAATGGAATCGACGCCACGGCCGTGGCGAGGTAGAGCGCACGCTCGAACGACGTGTGATCGTTGGGCCCGAAGCCGACCAGACTCTTGCAGTAGCGGCAGATGACGCCGTACGCGTCGCCGGCAATTGTCAAGGCCGTCCCATGGGCGCCACCGGGGCGCCCACAGCCGGCCGCCACGTTTGCCAGGAACTCGTCCGCTGTCTGGCCCGGAGCTTCCGTCCAGGTCGTGCCAACGCGCCGCAGCGTGTGCGCGTCGCTGCCGGCGACGGCAGCGAAAAAAGGGACAACCCTCGTTTTCGAAACCTGACGCCGCCGAAAAAGGGGGCAGTCCCCTTTTTCGCAGATCCACTCCACGAACGCGTTGTGGGCCGCGAGCATCGTGCCGTTCCGCACCTCGAGGGCGGGGACCTCGGTCAGCAGCCGGAGGTACACCTCGAGCGGGACCTGTTGTTTGTAGAAGTGCAGCAGGTGGTTCAGCGCAAAGAACACGCCCGATGCGCGGAGATGGGCCGCAACGTCGAACACGTTGTCACGCAGCGGCTGAACGGAGCGATGGATCGCTTCGGTCATGCCGTACGCACCAAGGTGGACTTGCAAGTCGGTGTCCGGCACCCAACAGGAGATCTCCTCGCCGATGATGATGTCGCGCGCATCCGGTCGGTCCGCCAGCAGCTCCAGGCAGCCATCGATGCTGTCGTGGTCGGTGATGGTGACCACGTCCATGCCGCGTGCTCGCGCCTGGCGGTACACCTCCCGCGGAGACGAGTAGCAATCGCGACTCTTCAGCAGTGGCAGGTCGCCGTTGACGTTGGAGTGCCACGAGTGGACGTGTAAATCGGCGCGAAGCATGCTCAGAACCCAAAACTCACAGCTCAACACTCACAGCGGCTTCAAGAGCAGAACCTGAACCACCGTCGATCCCAAGGCGCGGTACTGGCGCGGCAGGAAGCTCTTGCTCACATCGACTCGGAGAATCGTACGCCACGGCGCCCGGACGTTCACGCCGACGCCAATCCCGGTAATAGGCTGCCACTCCTTCGAGAGATCTTCGTCTCGCCCCCAGGCGCGGGCGGCGAACAAGTCCAGCCGATACTGCTCGAAGATATTAAACGAGTACGACGCCCGCAGCGCGGCGAGCTCCGTGAAGCGGAGCCCCGACGCGGGCACGCCATGGATGCGCGTGTCGTCGAAGAGCCCGAACTGATACTTGCTGAATCTGTCGAGACGCTCCCCGCCGAAGTATGCGGCATCCACGTGAATCTTGTGGAACGTGTGAAAGTGGATGTCCCGCGCCAGCGCGCCGCCATACTTGATGTACGTCTTCTCGCCAGGATCGAGCTCATCGGCTGGTCCCCAGGGCCGCCAGCGGGTCCGTCCAAACCAGGTCGCCCAGCTCGTCAGGTTGTATCCATGCCGCCGGAGCTCGTAGGTGGCGCCAACGCCGTTGGTCAACGTGCTGGATGGACGCACGAACGTCTCGCTGGTGGTCCGCTCGTTCGCGTAGGCGTCGAAGCCCAGGTGATACCGCAGCCCCACCTTCTGGAAATCGGTGAACTGGTAGCCGACGTTGACACCCATGGTCATCGGCCAGGTGAGCAGTCGCTCCGCCTCTCGTTCGTCGTCGCGGTCATAGACACGGTCAGTGGACGGCACCGCGATCGCAAAGAAGTCGACGCTCGCGTCGAGCGGCGTGCCGCCGAGCCTCGGCCACTGAATGTTCCCTGCCGCCAGCACGCCGCCAAACAGCAGCGCCAACTGCGAGTTGGGACTCCCGAACTCGAAATCGAGGTAGTTGATGCCGAAGATTGGGAGCGGGAAGTCGAAGGAGGGATCGATGGTCGTGCCCATCGCCATCGCCTTCGCCGCGAGCGTCGGCCGCTCGCTCACCACGCGGCGCTCCCCCTCCTTCACGAAGTAGCGCAGGCCCTCGCCTGTCTCTTTGTACATCACCCGATCGCTTGCCCGCGCGGTGTCACGCGTGCGGTCGAACTCAGGGTCGTTGACCCGCACCTCGCTGAAGCGCACACGCTTCTCGACGAGAACGTTGCGGCCCGCGATGAGCAGGAGCTGGCGGCTCGAGAGGTCGGTGAGCAGCATCACCGGCCGCCCGTCCACGGTCGCGACGCGCGCGAACGTCTGGATCTCCTCGTTCGACACGACCGGCGCGGAGAGCGCGGTTTGCACCGCCTGCACCTTCAAGCGCGCGAACGTCTCTCGATCAATCCACACCCTCCCCCGATACAGCGAGCGCTCCCCGTGCACCGGATCGAATCGCACCACGTAGCACTCACGCTCCGCGACGCGCTCGGTGCCGACGAGCCGGTAGCGATAGTCCGCCGTGAACCGCAGGTCGAGCGGCAGCGAGAGCACCTTTTCCGGTTGCAGCAGCGGGAAGGGCGGCCGATCCGGCCCCCAGCGCGTTCCATTCACCGAGAACGACAGCTCCTCCCACTCGATGTCGCGCTCCCGCACGAAGTAACGGTTCTCGCTGACGATGTCGTAGCCTGGATCCGTGAGGGCGGGCCGGAAGTGCTGCTCCATCCGCACGATGGCCGTGTAGTGGTCCACCACCGCGTCCTGCGCCACCTGTTGCCGCTGATGCCGGGCGATAATCTCCTCGACGCTGAGCGAGCGACGTCCCGTCACCTCTTGGCGCTCGCCAACCATTGCGGTCGCACCCTGGTTGAAGTCGACGATCAACGGCCCTGGCCTCCAGGGCACACGGGCGCGGATCCGTCGCGTCGAGGCGTCGCGCGCGTCGCCGTCGACTGGCCACGCCGCCCCATCGAACGGGTCGCGCAGCACGGGGTTGCCTTCGAGTGAGAGCGACAGCGACACATCCAGGGCGTCGCCGCTCGTCTCGTCGCCCCAGTAGACGAGATACGTCGCGAAGGTCTCGACACTGTAGAGCAGCCGGTACCGCACGCTCTTGGTGACGTCCCGGCCTCTGCGGCCGAGGCGCAGTGAGGCAGCATCTGGGTCGAGGGGCACCAGCTCGCCCGTCAGCAGGTCAGCGATCGTTCGGCTGGCGGCGAGCGCCTGCCGCACGAGAGCCGGCTCGGCGCGGTAGCTGCGCGCGAGCGGCGTCGTTCCCAGCCCTTCCAGCTCTTCCTCGATGAACCGTCGCGCGGCTGCGTGCGCCGGTCCTCCGAGCACAACATCGGTCAGCAGCAGTCGAGCAGACGAGTCGGTGCGTGCGAGCACACGCTCGATTGCGCGGCGCGCATCGGTGCCGATTGATGCCGGAAGGGAGACGGCATCCACGTAAGGCGCGAGCTCCTCGCGATAGAGCGCCTCGAGCGTCGAGGCGCTCACGCCAGCCTTCGTTCCGAGCCCCACGAGCGCCTGCTCGTCACGCCCGTGGATCTCGGTAGCCGCGAGCTTGAACAGGTACGCGGCGATCTTCGGGTCGCGCCCGTCGGTCGTCAGCTCGAACAGTCGAACACGGCCGTCGCAGCGTGCGACGAGCGCGCGCACGAACGCTCCCCAGCGCTCGGCCGCGTCGAGCCCGTCCGGCATATCGTTGATGCTCAGCCACACGTCAACGCCGCGCTTGGCGTATCGATCGAGGCGCTCGTCGAGGCGCTCGAACGCATACGTCCCAGGCGTCGGCTGAAGATCCGCACGCGTCACGACAACGCGCGCCATGAGGGGAAACGCGGGGGTCGTCCCATCGGCGAGCGCAGATGCCAGCACCGCAGGAGCGGCGAGCCGTTCATCGAACGCGACGCGCGGGAGCGACGGCTTCTGGGGTTGCGCGGCGACGCTCGTGACAGCAATCACCAAGCAGCCGACACAGCCGAACGCGCGAAGCATCGTGCGCATCGCCATTGCCGAGCATCATCGTCGATTGGCGCGTGCTGCGGGATCGACCCCAACGTCGGACGCCAGCACCTCACCGAGCGGTTGAAACGAGGCGCCGCGCAGGATGACGCGAAGCCGGTCGAGGAAGCCTTCCAATCGAAAGTAGTGGGCAAAGCGCTGGCGTGCCGGTAACGACACGCGAGGCGGATCGTGATCGATCTCCCAGGGGTGCACCATCAGGACCGCGGGATCGCCGGCGCGGTTCGTCTGCTCGATGGCCGCCAGCACGCGGCGCGGGGCGCTCATGCGCAGGCCCCAGCCCCAGCCGATCGGCATCGCCTGGCCGAAGCGGTCGATGACGAGAGGCGGCGCCTCGACAATCGGTCCTGCCCAGGTCGCACGGACGTGCGGCCGGCGCGGATACGAAGCGCGTCCCACGATGGCGACCGGCGCCATGCTGGCGTCGACGTCAAAGCCACAACGGGCCAGGCACTCGAGCGCCCAACGCGAGCGATCGTTGATCGACCATTCGGGCGCTCGGTATGCCGTAACGCGATGAATGCCTGCCGCTTCCAGCGCCGCACGTCCGGCTTCGAGGTCCGCGGTGAGCTGCTCCGGCGTCTGCAGATGCACCCAGCGGTGCCAGTAGCCATGCGACCCAATCTCGTGCCCCGCCGCCGCGATCTCGCCCACGAGAGCGGGATAGCGCGCGGCCACCCACCCCAGGATGAAAAACGTCGCGCGGACGCCGGCGCCATCCAGTTCGCCGAGCAGCCGGCGCGTGGTGAGCTCGACGCGAGAAGGGAGATTCGCCCAATTCGCGGCGGCCAGCGGACCTTCGACACCGCAGATGTGGAACCACTCCTCGAGGTCGACCGTGAAGGCGTTCAGCGACACGAGTCTTTATGGTCCACTCCCCGCGCGCTGTTGCTCGACGAACTCCGTAATCGTGTCGACCGACTGAAGGATTCGGCTGCCGGCTTCTTCGTTGTCGATCACCGCTCCAAACGAGCGCTCCAGCTCCAGGACCAACTCGAGCGCGTCGATGGAGTCGAGTCCCAGCCCCTCGCCGAACAAGGGAGCCGCGTCCTGGATCTCCTCCGGCTGGATTGGAAGCCGAAGACAACGCACGATAGCCTGTTTGATCTCCGACTTGAGAGCGTCACTCATAGAAGCTGTTGTGCAACCGCCTGCTCGAGGCGCGCCTACCCCGAACCTTGCCCCTCGTCCCTCGCCCCTGCTGACCCCTGACCCCTGATCCCTGATCCCTTTAGACGAGGCCGCCGTCGACGCCGATGACCTGGCCCGTAATGTAGCTGGCCGCATCGGAACAGATGAAGGCGACCAGCGCGGCGACCTCGCGCGGACGACCGAAGCGGTTCATCGGAATCGCCTCGAGGCTCCTCGTCTTGAGGTCGGGCGGCATATTGGCAATCATCTCGGTCTGGACGAGGCCGGGGCACACGGCATTGACGAGGACACCGCGACCGGCCAGCTCGCGGGACAGCGCGCGTGTCAGGCCCACGAGTCCGGCTTTCGACGCTCCGTAGTTCGCCTGGCCCGGCAGCGGCAATGTCGCGCTCGGCGAGGTGATGTTCACGATGCGTCCCCGCTGGCGCTGGAGCATGCCTCGAATGACGGCGCGCGTGCAGTAGTATGCGCCATCGAGGTTGACCCTCAGCACCTCCTCCCACGCGGCGCGGTCCATCAACAGGAACCGCACGTCATGATTGATGCCTGCGTTGTTGACCAGGATATCGACAGGTCCGAACTCACCGACGACCTGCGCGAACGCGTCGTTCACCGCGGCCTCGTCTCCCACGTCGCATTGCACGGCAAGGGCGCGGCCACCGTGCGCCTCGATGGCGGCGATGACCTCGCGCGCGGCGTCCACCCGTTCCCGAAACAAGATGCCAACGGCTGCGCCACGCTCCGCCAAGAGCTCGGAGATGCTGCGACCGATGCCGCGAGACCCGCCGGTGATGACCGCGACGCGGTCCGTGAGCTGGAGTTCCTCGAAGGACACGCCCCTCCCTGCCCGCTGTCGTGGCGGGAAGCAAATGCCTATCCTAGCACGGGGCGTTCACGGCCCCTCGCCCACCCGCAGCAGGACGCTGTAGGTGGCGCCACCGCTCGCAAAGCTGTTGACCAGGACGAGCGGTCCGGCAAGGGCCACGGCGCTGGTCGGGATCCGCAGGTGGGCGCACGCCGGATCCAGCGCCGTCAGACCTGCCGTGGGCGGGATGAAACCTGCCTCGCCACATAGCAGCGCCGCGGCACATGCCGCCGCGCCGGATGCGCCGAACTCACCAAGCGCCCCTTTGATCGACGTCACGGGCACGTTGCGCGACCCGAACACCAGGGCGATGGCTTCTGCCTCCGTCCGGTCCAACACGACGGTCGAGTTTGCCGAGGCGTAGATGGCGGCGACGTCTGCGGGGTCGACCTCGGCGTCCTCCAGGGCGAGCCGCATGGTCCGTGCGAGCGCGCGCGGATCCGACGGCCAGGCATTGATACCGGACGTCACGCTCGACGCGCCCACGCCCAGCACCGCGCCGTACACGCGACTGCTCCGCGCACGCGCCGATTCGACCTCCTCGAGCAGGAGGCCGAAGCCGCCCTCACCGAGCACGAATCCGTTGCGATGCCGATCGAACGGCCGGCTCGCTTCCGCGACCTCCCTGTCTCGCGCGGCGAGCACACCAAAGCGATCGTGAACCTGATAGAAGACAGCGAACAGCGCATCGACGCCGCCCGCCACCACGGCGCGCGCCCGCCCTTCGGCGATCAGATCCGCTGCCGTGGCAATCGCGGCAAGGCCCGAGCACTCCTTCTGGCTGATCGTGCTGTTGGGACCGCGCAGCTTGTACTCGAGCGCCGCGAGGCTGGCGGGCGCGTTCCCCACCGTGCTGCTGAAGAGGAGCGCGGGCACGCCTGTTGGTCCGCCACGGAGCAGGGCGGCAAGGAACTCGCTGGTCGCCGGTCCGCCCGCCGTGTACGTCCCCAAGACGACACCGATGCGGTCATCGCCCGCCTCCCCAAGATGACACCCCGCATCGTCCAGCGCGTCGTGCGTGGCGACAACGGCGAGACGCCCGGTCTCGTCCATGCGTCGCAGCTTGAGTGGGGAGAGCCAGCGCGTGGCGTCGAAGTCTTCGAGCGGCGCGCCGCATTTGGAGCGGCAGCCGGACGTCTCGAACGCCGTAATCGGCCGGATGCCGGTGCGCCCCGCGAGCAGGGCCTCGCGGAATGCGTGATGGGAGCAACCAAGCGCGGAGAGAACACCAATGCCGGTAATGCAGGCCGGGGGCTGCACGCGGCGTACGTTACCATTGGCCGCGATGGGGCATCAACCGCTCGAGCACGACGAGGCGCGGCCCAGGGCATGGCGCTGGACGGCTCGCGTCGGGGCAGCGCTCTCCTTGTCGTGCCTCCTGCACGCCCTGTTTGGCGTCGTGGCGATTCGCGCTGGCGCCGCCGCAGAAGATCCAGATCGCTTCGATGAGCTGTTTCGCAAGAGCGAGCACGTCAGGACGTCGCTCCGGACGCTCACAGCTCGCGTCACCGAGACGACGACCTCGTCCATGCTCACGCGGCCGCTCGTCGAACACGGCTCGGTGGCGCTCATTCGACCGTCGCGCGTGCTGCTCGCGTACACCTCGCCGGACGAGCGAACGATCGTGATCGACGGCGATCGGTTGATCCTCAGGTGGCCGAGCCGCGGGTTGCACGAGACCAAGGACATTGGCACTGCCCAACGACGTATCCAGCAATACTTCGTCGACGCCGGTCCGGACGAGCTCCGCAGCCACTTTCGCATTCAGGCCAGCATCGCGTCCGGCCCGCCGCTGGCAAGCGGCGAGTCGAAGGACAGCGGTTACCTGGTCACCATGGTGCCCAAGCGCAAGCAGATCTTGCAGGGGATGACGAAGTTGGAGCTGTGGGTCGATGGGACCTCGTTCTTGCCGACCGGAATGCGCCTCACGTTCCCCAGCGGCGACACGAAGCTCATGGTCTTCGACGATGTCGCGTTGAATCCGTCCATCGACTGGGATACGGAGATCGCGCGGCAAGCGCAGCCGCGTCATTGACATCGGTCCGCACGACCTGAAGGCGTGCCCTACAGATGCATTGCCGCCGGGACGACGCTCGACGCCGCGGCACGGACGAGCGTCGGCCGACACCACGATGCTGCCGTCTCCGCCAGGCATGTTCGCCTTACCGTCCACGGCGATGCCAACCAGAGACGAGATGATCACGGTCAGCCAGGTGACCAGATCTGCCAACAGTTCGATCACGATAACCAGCAGTCGCATTTCGTGACCTCCCCCTCCAGCTAGTCATCCCTCAACAAGCGGCTCAGGGCCTGTGCCGCCAACTGCCGCACCTCGGGATCGGAATCCTTGAGCGCCGCCATGGCCGCGTCGACCGCCCTCGCATCGGAGCTACCGATCCGCCCAAGCGCAAGGAACGCGTTCTGCCGGACTTCCCGGGTTGGGTCCTTGACGGCCGTCAGCAGCGCGTCGACCGCGCTTGGATCTCGGATCTGGCCAAGGGCGAACGCCGCCTGCTGGCGCACCTCTGGGTCCTTGTCGGCGAGGGCTGCAGCAAGCGCCGGCACGGCGCTCGCGTCGCGGATCTGGCCGAGGGCGAACGCCGCCTGCTGGCGCACGTCGGCATTGGCGTCCTTCAACGCAGCGGTCAAGCCAGGCACAGCCGAAGGGTCGCGAAGCCGCGCCAGTGCGGCAACCGCCTGCTGGCGGACGTCGGCATCGGTGTCCTTGACCGCCTCGACGAGGGCGGCAATGATGCGCGGCCGAGTAGAGGACGTCTCCGTCTGCTGACCGGTCGTCGCGAGCGGTGTCGCCAGCCCACAAACGACGAGCGACGTGGTCAGGAGCGCGGCCAGCGACGGCGCCCGGCGGAGCGGCGCGTCGAGAATCGTAATGAGGCGTTCGTTCAGCATGGCTCATTCCTTGTGTCGCACCTGGTCGATCAGCCGCGCCAAGCGCATCAGCTCGTCGTCTGAGAGCCGGGCAGAGGAGTCGTCCAGCAGGGCGGCGATGGCCTGCTCGGTGGACCCGTTGAAGAACGTACGGAGCATGTGTCGGAGCGCCGACCGTTTGGCGCTGTCGCGCGCGATGGTCGGCGCGTAGACGTAGCGCGGTCCGTCCTGCTCGTGCAGGACGTGGCCTTTTGCTTCGAGGATCCGGAGCAGAGCGCGCACGGCGGAATAGCTTGGGGCCTCGGGCAGCGCGGCACGAACCTCGGCGACCGTCGCTCGCCCATGCGCGTACAGCACTTCCAGGATCTGCCGCTCGCGGCGAGAAACGTCCAGGTGACGGGGTCGGCTCGGTGCAGGGACCACGGTGGTCTCTAGATTGACGTCCGCGGGTGGCGACTGTGCTGGAATATTAGCACTATGTTGGAAAATTAGCACGACCCTGCGCGCCTGTCAACCTGAAACACTGCACTGGACTTATTGGGCTGGATTTATTGGGTCAGCCGCCGTTCGAGGCCAGCGGGCACGGCCGCCGCCGCCGCGCTCGCCGGCTGGGCAAGGTCGTACTCAGCGAGGTAGTGCTTCGGATCCATCAGGCGTTGCGTCCGGCGGAGGGCCTTGACGAGGAAGCGCGCGTTGCTCCATTCGACTTCCTGCATCCATTGCCAGAAGCCCTTCCGGCCGCGGAGGTTCAGGACCGACCGACGCCAGGTCTCGCAGTAGAGCCCGAAGAACCGCTCGGGCCCGAGCGCCGGCTCCCACAACAAATGATGCAAGTCGAAATGGGCCCACTGCCGAGCCCGGATCCGCGAGCGCATCTGCTCGAAGTACTCCGTGCCCGGGAGCGGCGTCAGGATGGTAAACCCAGTCTGGTAGAGCGCGTACCGATCGATGAACGCCCACAAGCGCTCGAAGTCATCCTCCTGCCACGCGGGGTCGATGACGAAGTTGCCGGTGACGCCGTATCCGAGCCTCCGCGCGACCTCGACCGCCTCGGCGGTGTAACCGACGGTCGTGTCCTTGTCGAGGCTCCGCAGGCCTTCATTGGTGGCCGCCTCGAGGCCGAAGAAGATGTCGATCTCGGCAGCCACCGGGCGCCACGCCTCCAAGAGCTCCGGATGCCGCGCCACCAAATCGACACGGCTCTGCACGAGCATCCACCGCCTGCGGACACCGCGTCGCCTCAGCTCGTGGGCCAGCGCCTGGCTGCGCGAGCCGTGATACCAGAACAGATCGTCCGCGACGAAGATATGATCCCCAACCGATGCGAAGTCGTCGCACACGGCGCCGATGGACCGCTCTCGAACGTGACGCGCATGCAATTGCCAAATGGAGCAGAACGCGCAGCGAAATGGGCATCCACGGGTGGTCTCAATCAACCAGGTCGGACGATGAGCGAGGCAGGCGTAATGAGAGCGCCATGGCGCCACGTGGTGGCGCGCCGGCAGGGGGACCTCGTCCAGGCCAAGCGTCGACGTCTCACCGGGCACGGTCCAGTACCCGTCGCCGCCGTCCGTCAGCGCCAACCCGGGCACGGTCCTGAGCTGATGCCGACGCTCCAACGCCTCTGCCACCCTCGGCACCACCCGTTCCCCATCGTCCATACAGACTGCGTCGACATCCGGCGTCAGGAACGGCGCCGGGTAGGCGGCCGCCGTGTGCCCGCCCACTATGATGGGGATGCCTGGCGCCGCGCGGCGGATCCGGGCGGCAAGCGCAATCACCTCGTCTGTCTCGAGCGCGTGCATGGCCGCAATACCAACGAGGCCTGGGCGGCACGTGCGAAGGTAGTGCTCGACGGGACGGCTGAACCGCAGGTCGATCAACGTCACCTCGTGGCCGCGCGCCTCGAGCGCCGCCGCGATGTACTCCATCCCCAGAGGCTCGATGCGGAAGAAGGGCCCGAGGCCAAACCGCTCGTTGCGCGGAACCGGCCGGAGCAACAGCACATGCATAGCCAGCGTCAGGGTACCACAGGGGTCAGGGGTCAGGCGCCCGGGGTCAGGCGGGCAAGGGGCGAGGGACCGACAGGATTCGGGATTCGGGATTCAGGACTCGGGATTCGGATTCGGGACTTGCGGGCGGGTAGAGACAGGAAACGCCTTTGTTGGCCTCCCTCTCTCACTTGCCAAGTGACATGAGATGACAGACATCTTTTCCGTGCCCACCATGGTCGCGTGGGCGAGGCGCCATCGTCGCTTGGTGCTCATCGGCACCTGCGTCCTCCTGCTCCTCTCCGTCGTTGGTGTCAATCGCGTGAGGTTCGACGCCAACGTGCTTCATCTGTTGCCACGACAGGGCGCCGCGGTGCCTGCGTTCGAAACATTTCTCGAGCGATTCGGCAGCCTCGATCAGCTCTACATTGTTTTTACGGCGCCATCCGGCCACACGATCGACGAATACGATGCCGTCGTCGATCGGTTCGTGGCACGATTGAAAGAAGCTCCGGAAATCGATCACATCGACACGGGTCGTCTCGACGCCTCGCGCAACTGGTCGTATCTCGCCGACAGGCTGCTGCTGCTGCTCGACGAGCAGCAGCTCGAGGGAGCGCTTGCTCGGTTCCAGCCGGAGGGCATGCGCGAGGCGCTCGAAGCGAGCCGCAAGCTGCTGACGCTGCCCTCACCCGCAGTGAGCATGATGGTCGGCCAGGATCCGCTCGGGCTGTTCGACCTCTTGACCGCGCAGATTGGGAGCGGAAGCACGGGTATGGGCCTTGGTGCGAGCGCATCAGGCTACGTCGCTCGCGATGGCCGGAGCCGGCTCGTGCTGGCTCGCCCGAGCTCGCCTCCATTCGATACAGACTTCTCGCATCGATTGTTCGAGCGCCTGGAAACCATCGAGCAGGAGGTCGTGCGCGAAGCGGCCCTCGAATCCGCCGCGCCGGGCGAGGGACGCAGCCGAGCAGGCGAGGATCCGTTCGCCGAAGCCCTGCCACCGCTGGACGTGACCTACGCCGGCGGACATCGAATCGGCATCGAGACCGAGGCGCAGGTCAAACGCGAGAGCATCGTCAACAGCATCGGATCGCTGGTGCTGATCCTGCCGGCGCTGCTGCTCATCTTTCGCAGCCCGTGGCTCCTGGCGTGTGGCGCGCTGCCAACCGCGCTGTCGCTGCTCGTCGTGCTTGGCGCCCTGGGCCTCGCCGGCGCCACGCTCTCGGCCGCTGCGACAGGCGCGTCGGCCATGCTCTTCGGCCTTGGCATCGACGGCGTCGTTCTGCTCTATGTGACGTATCGGCTCGGTCTGAGCAACGGATTGTCGTCGGACGAGGCGGTGCACCGCACGTCAGACGCATCGGCGAGCATGCTGCTCGGCATGTGGACCACGGCCGCGACCTTCTATGGTCTCGCGGTGGTCGATTATCCGAGCTTGCAACAGCTCGGTATGCTCATCGGCCACAGCATGGTCGTGTGTGGTGTGCTGACATTGCTCCTCGTGCCGGCGATGCTCCCGTCTCGACCGGCGATCCGCCCGCCACGGGCGCTCACGCTTCCACGCGTCGCGGCGCTCGTCGGTCGACACAGCCGGCTCATTCTCGTCACGGCCGCGCTCGTCACGGCCGTCCTCGCCATCGCGGCGCTCGGGCTGCACGTCAATCCGACGCTGGAGCGCTTGGAGTCCACGACGCCCGCCGTCGAGCTCGAACGCGCCGTGGCGCGGCGGTTTGGCCTGCCAACCGACGTCTGCGTCGTCTTGGCGCGCGGCACGGATCTTCAGGCGCTCGTCGACGACAACGCCAAGCTCGCCAGCGCTCTTCGCCGCGAGCTGCCGGGCGTTCCGGTTCACTCCGTGGGCACGCTTCTGCCCTCGTCTCGCCAACAGGCCACGACGAGCGTGCGCCTGCGCCAAGCGGGGCTCTCGCCGAGCCTCGCCGCTCGGAGACTCGACGAAGTCGCGACCGACGTCGGATTCCGCACCGATACGCTCGCTCCCTTCGAGGCGCGGCTGCCTCGTCTGCTCGACCGCGAGCAACGCGTGAGCTATGAGGGCTATCTGGATCACGGTCTCGGCGATCTCATCTCGCGCTTCGTGTCGCGCGAGGGAGCCCGCTGGGTGCTCGCGACGTATGTGCTGCCACGCCGCGCCGAGGACATCACGCGCGTGGATGCGCTGGTGCGACGCGTGGCGCCGCATCAGCAGCTCACCGGCCTGCCGCTCGTGAACGCCGAGCTCGAGGCTCGCTTCCTCCCGGAGTTTCTCAAAGGCCTCGCCGTGGGAACGGTCATCGTGCTCGCGCTGATTCTCGCCACATTCCGTGAATGGCGGCTCTCGC
>JBOGIN010000079.1:0-2335 GCA_050742275.1 Vicinamibacteraceae bacterium | reverse complement strand
GAGACGCGCAAGCGCGGAGGGAATGTGATGATCGCAGTCCATCGATCCGGCGTGAGCGCTGGTTGGCTCGCGCGCGGCACGAGCCAAGGCCTCGGCGGCGCACTCCACGGAATGGCTCGCGCGGTCGCCCTCACACTCGGGCTGTGTGGGCTGTTCGCTGCAACGCCTGTCGAGGCGCAGTTCAGCGGTCAGCTTCAAGGCACGGTGAAGGATCAAACGAACGCCGCGCTGCCCGGCGCGACGGTCACGCTGCAGAACGTCGAGACCGGCGTGGCGCTCACCGCCACCACGGGCACCGACGGCGGCTTCCGCTTTTCGACCCTCGCCCCCGGAACGTATCGTGTGACCGTTGAGCTCGAAGGGTTCACGCCGGCGTCGGCGGACGCGCGGGTGCTCACGCAGCAAACCTCCAACGTCGCCGTCACGCTGGAAGTGGCGACCGCCACCGAAGAGGTCAGCGTCACGGCCGCAGCGCCGGGCATCGATGTGGCCGACTCGCGCACGCAGGCGACCTACCGCGAAGAGGCGCTGCGCAATCTCCCCTTTCAGGGCCGCAACTTTCTCGGGCTGATGGCCATCGCGCCAGGCGTGACGGGGAAAGGGGCGATTGGTGGCGGCGCGCCCGGCGACGCGCCCGACAACTTCTCCACCGAGAAGACCGTCGACGTGAGCGCCAATGGCCGCAACTCCGGCGGCAATCAGTTCGTCATGGATGGTCTGAACACGACCAGCAACATCATTCAAGGCGTCGCCAACCTGTCGCCGAACCCGGACGCGATTCAGGAAATGGCGATTCAAACCAACACCTTCAGCGTCACGGAAGGGCGCGCGAGCTCTGTCAACGTTGCCGTCACGACGAAATCCGGCACCAACAGCCTGCGCGGCACCGGGAGCTACATCTTTACCAACCAGGACTTCTGGGCGCGCAGCTTCTTCAGGGACGCCGACCACGATCCGTTCTACAAGCACGACATCTCCGCCACCATCGGCGGTCCCATCGTGCGCAACAACACGTTCTTCTTCGCCTCCATCCAACCGCTTCGTTCGCGGCTCACCAGCGCGGACCAGGTGCAGACCTACGAGAGCCCGCAGCTCGTCGAGTGGGAACAGCAGAACTTCCCCAACACGCTCGGCACGCGGATCCTCGGCGAGCACGGCATGACCAACGTCGTGACGAGCAACGTGCTTCAGTCGGCACGCGACATCTTCGGCGATCGATGCGGCACGACCGCGGCGCACAACATTCCATGCGATCTCCCCATGGTGGTCGAAGGGCGATCGAAGCCGAGCCCCTTCCGCAACGGGCTGCAATGGAATACCCGCGTCGACCATTACCTCAACGGCGGGAAGGATCGGATCTATGGCAACTACTTCCGCACGACGCTCGACGTCGAGGCGACGGCCGTTCGCGCCGGCTACGAGACCGTCAACACGAACGTCAGCGATGCCGTGCAGATGAACTGGACGCGTGCCCTCTCCCCCAGCCTCGTCAACGAGTTCGCGTTCGGCTGGCTCCGCGTGGAGGGCAACAGCTCGACCGATCCGGATCTGCCAGTCGAGATCCCCAACATCAACATCGACGGCCAGGACGTCGGCCTCTCACCAGGCTGGGGCCCCGCCACGTTCGTGCAGAACAACTTCAACTGGAAGAACGTCGTGAGTTGGATGAAAGGGTCGCACCTGGTCAAGTTCGGCTTCCAGGCGTGGCACGGCGACGACGATGCACGGTTCGATGGGGCGTTCGGACGGCCCACGTTCGAGTTCTCGAACCTGCTGGAGCTGGTCACGGACGACCCGCTGGAGCAAAGCGGCGTCTCGTTCGATCCACTCACCGGCGAGGTGGGCCGCGGCGGCTACCGTCACCTCATGAGCACGTTTGGCGCCTTCGTCCAGGACGAGTGGAAGGTCACGCCGAGGCTGACGCTCACGCTCGGCCTTCGCTGGGACGACTATGGCGACATCTGGCCCGACCGCGACAAGACGACCAGCTTCTCCAACATCTTTCTCGGGCCCGGCGGCACGCGCGACGAGCAGTTCGCGAGCGCGTCCGTGCGCGCAGTCGACAGCCTGTACGACCACCGCTTGAGCCGCAACTTCAGCCCTCGGGGCGGGTTCGCCTGGGATCCCACCGGCGACGCCACCTGGGTGGTGCGCGGCGGCGTGGGCCTCTACAAGGACTGGATCCCGCTGGGCGAGGCAAATCGCATCGACGGCAACCCACCGGGCCTGCTCAACCCCACGTTCCGGCGCGGCGAGGATATCGAGCCGATTTTCAGCGTCGGCACGTCACGCACCTTCCCCTTTGGCTTCGCCCTGCCCACGCTGCCGTCCAGCG
>JBOGIN010000078.1:0-3765 GCA_050742275.1 Vicinamibacteraceae bacterium | reverse complement strand
ATGCGGGCCGGATGATGAACAAGAAGAACACCTTCACCGACTTCATCGCATGTGCCGAGCATCTCCTCGCCGAGCAGTACGGCGCCAAGGACGCGCTCGTGATCGAGGGCGGCAGCGCGGGCGGCTTGCTGATGGGCGCGGTCACCAACATGCGGCCAGATCTCTTCAAGGCCGTTGTCGCCCACGTTCCGTTCGTCGACGTCATCAACACGATGTCGGATCCATCGCTGCCGCTCACCGTGACGGAGTACGAAGAATGGGGCAATCCGGCCAAGAAGGAGGAGTACGAGTACATCAAGTCGTACTGTCCGTACACCAACCTCGCGCGCCAGGCGTACCCGGCGATGCTGGTCAAGACCTCGCTCGATGACAGTCAGGTGATGTACTGGGAGCCGGCGAAGTACGTGGCCCGCATGCGCACGCTCAAGACGGACCAGAACCCGCTCATCTTCAAGACGAACATGGCCGCCGGCCACGGCGGCTCGTCGGGCCGTTACGATCGCCTTCGCGAAATCGCGTTCGACTACGCGTTCGTGCTCTGGCAAATGCAGGTGTCAGCGAACAGGGGTCAGGGGTCAGCAGGCGTCAGGCCTGATCCCTACTGACGCCTGACCCCTGATCCCTGACGCCTAGAAATGTTCCGTCAATTCCTCGAACCGCTCGAGGATGAGCAAGCGCTCGGGCGTGTGGCGAGGAAGCTCCGCGAGCTCGAGCGCCCAGGTCGCCGGGTGTGGGATGAAGACGGCGTTCAGACCGGCGTCGAGCGCCGGGATGATGTCCGATCGCGGGCTGTTCCCGACCATCCACGCCGTGCCCGCCCGGATGCCGTGGCGGCGGGCCGCATCAACGTAGGCGGCCGTGTCCTTCTCGCGAACGACGTCCACCCGGTGGAAGAACAGGTGCACGCCGGAGCGCGCCACCTTGGCGAGCTGGTCGTCGTGATTCCCCTTGGTGAGCAGGATCAGGCGGTGGCGCCCCGCAAGCTGGCGCAGCGTTTCGGTCACGCCGGGCAAGAACTCGATGCCGCGCCGCGCGAGGGAGATCACCTGGGCCTCGACAACGCGAAGCGCGTCTGATACATCAGGCGCCGCGACCTGCGCTTCACACGCCAGCTCCAGGCAGTGGCGGAAGTTGGCGAGGCCGTAGCCGTGTGTGCGCACCCGCGCGCGCTCGAAGGAGAGCAGCGTCTCGCGAAAGCGCGCCGACGAATAGCCATGCTGCGCCACCGCCTGCGCCACCTGCGCGATGGCCCGGTCGAAATAGACGTTGTTCTCCCACAGCGTGTCGTCGGCATCGATGAACAGCGTCAGGCCAGACGGTCGTGGTTGAGCATTCATGTCGTGGACGGAAGCGTGCGACCCTGCTAGACTCGAGATTTAACCGAACCGGCCCAAGGCACCCGCGTGCCGCGACCGTAAACAGCCCGACTCCGAGTAACGTATGCCAATGGTAGTGCGCGGACAGCCCCCGGTTCCACTCGCTCCCGCGCCGGGGTCCGACTCCGATCTCGCGTTCGTGGTGAAGTCGCTGCTCGCCGAGGGTAACGAGGCGGCGGCGCGCGAGGAGTATGCCGAGGTCGTCCGCCGCCAGCAGCGGCGCGCGCTGCGCATTGCCTACTGGTACTTGCGTGACATTGCGGAGGCCGATGAAGCGGTGCAAGACGCCTTTATCAAGACGTTCACGCATCTCGGCGATTACGACGCCACCCGCTCGTTCGACGTGTGGTTCACACGCATCCTGGTCAACGGCTGCCTGGACCGTTTGAAGGCGCGGACGCGGCGCGAGCGGTGGATGGTGCCGATGACCGACAGTGCGGGCGCGGACGTCTGCGTTCGCAGCGCGGCGCGCGAGGCTTCACCGGAGACCGCGCTACTGCGCCGTGAGCGCGGTTCCCGCTTGCTCGACGCGGTGCAACGGCTGCCCGATCGCCAGCGCACCGTCATCATGCTGAGCCAGATCGAAGGCTACAGCACGCGCGAGGTCAGCGAGGTCACCGGCCTGAGCGAGGCGACGATCCGGGTCCATCTCTTCCGCGCGCTCAGGCGCCTCCGACGGCTGCTCGCCGATGACCCGGCGTTTGCAAGGAGCTTCTGAGTGCTCGAGAGATTGCGGACAGCCTGGCCCCTGAAACGCCCCCTGGGACGGCACCTCGCCAGCGACGAGCTGCTACGCGTGGCGCTAACCGGTCAGGATCGCCGGTCCCCGTCAGACGCACCGCGCCAAGGCGTGCAGAGCCCGGAGAGCGCTGACGCAGCCTCGCTCTCACATCTGGCCGCCTGCGAGGTCTGCCAGCAGCGCGCTGACCGGCAGCAATCCGCGCTTACCGATTTCGCAGACGCGGCACGCGACACCCTGGACGAGCTCTTCTCGACCAACCGCGTGGAGCGCCAACTCTCCGCCGTCATGCGTCGCCTCGATGGCGGCCAGCCGCGCGGCCGTGTGCTCGTCTTCCCCGGCCGCGCAGGCGTGCGGTTCCGTCCCACCATCGTGTCACGCAGGTGGATCGCGGCCGCCGCGGCCGCCGGCCTGTTCCTGGGCCTCGTGACCGGTCAATTCGTCTCGCTGGAGCGGGCGGCGGGCTTCTCAGTACCTCGTGCAGCGGCGCCGAGGCCCTCATCGCCTGCCTCAACCGCTCCGGTCAGGGCGAGCGCAGACGAGGGAGAGGCCCTCCTGTTCGAAGTCGATGCCGCCCTCACCTCACTCGGCAGTCCGGAGCTGAGAGCGCTCGACGATCTCACGCCGCGGGTCTCTGCCACCTTCGTGTCGGCGCAGTATCGGGGACGATGAAAGAGGCGTCAGGGATCAGGGGTCAGGGATCAGCAGGCGACAGGCGTTAGGGGTCAGGCGCCTAACCACTGACGCCTACCGATCCCCCTGAAGCCTGCCCCCTGGTCCCTACTGCCCTGATCCCTGCCCCCCTGCCCCTATAATAGATAGGTTGTGCCGTCGCTGATTTTCCGCAAGGGGCTCGATCTCAAGCATGCAGTCGCCGACGCCCTGGCCGACGACTACCACAGTGCTCTGGTCGATCGGATCAGACAGGACGACTTTCGCTACGAAGCAGGTCGGTTGGTCGTGCATCTCGCGCATGAGTTCGGTTTCTGCTACGGCGTCGACCGAGCCGTCGACTATGCGTACCAGGCACGCAAGAAGTTCGCGGACCGCCGCGTCTACCTCACGGGCGAGATCATTCACAACCCGCACGTCAATGGACGGCTTCGAGGGGCGGGCATTCGCTTTCTGACCGATCCCGGCGAATCGGCGGACGCGCTCGGCCCGGAGGATGTGGTCATTCTCCCGGCGTTTGGTGTGAGCGTCACCGATCTCGAGCACCTCCAGACGCGCGGCTGCACGCTCGTCGACACCACCTGCGGCTCGGTGCTCAACGTCTGGAAGAACGTCGCCCGCTACGCGCGCGAAGGATTCACGGCAATCATTCACGGCAAGGTCAAGCACGAAGAGACGCGCGCTACCGCGTCGCAGGCGCTGAAGTACCCCATGGGCCGCTATCTGGTGCTGCTCGACCAGGCGGAAGCGGGTGAGGTGTGCGAGTACATCCGTGGCGGCGGCGATCGATCAGTCTTCATGTCGCGCTTTGCTGTCGCCGCGTCCCCCGGCTTCGATCCGGATCGTGATCTCGTCCGCGTCGGGCTCGCCAACCAAACGACGATGCTGATGTCCGAGTCGTTGGCAATTGCCGAGATGTTCCGCGCTGCCATGCGGGACCGCTACGGCGAGTCGGCGCTCGCCGACCACTACCGGCAC
>JBOGIN010000077.1:0-7594 GCA_050742275.1 Vicinamibacteraceae bacterium | reverse complement strand
GTTCGCTCCTTGCTGAAGTCGGCCGAGATTGCCAAGCGCAAGAACCTGGCCCTAGTGTCTGGCTTCTGCTGGCGTTACGATCCCGGCATGCGCGAGGCCGTTGCGCAGGTCAGAAAGGGGGCCATCGGCGACGTCCGGGCTCTCTATGGCACGTATATGCGTCGCACGCTGACAGAGAAGTTTGCCCTCCCTCGCACGCCCGAGATGTCGGAGGTCGAGTTCCAGATCCGGAATTGGTACAACTTCACCTGGCTGTCCGGCGAGGTGAGCCTCCTCGGCTCGGGCGGACACAGCGTGGACAAGATCGCGTGGTTCATGAACGAAGAGATGCCGATCAGGGCGGTAGCGGTGGGAGGGCGCCAGGTGCCCACTCACGGCAACAGCTTCGACCACGCTATAGTGGCGTACGAGTACGCCAACGGGGTTCGCGCATTCCTGGGCTGCCGCGTGCTCGACGGGTGTCATTCGGAAAACGCGGACTACGTCATTGGTTGCGACGGCGTCCTGACTGTCGGTCGAAAGCCCAGACCGGAGATCACAGGACGTCACACATGGGTCTACGATGGCCCTCAGAAGAACAAGTTCCAGGTGGAACACGACGAGCTGTTCGCCTCTATTCGGTCCGGTCAGCCAATCAATGACGGCTTCCGCCACGCGTACACGACGCTCATGGCCCTTATAGGGCGGATGGCCGCGTATACCGGGCAGGAGATTACGTGGGAGCAGGCCCTCAATTCACAGGAGAGCCTCGTCCCGAAGCATATCGATTGGGACACGAAGCTCGATCTGCCACCCGTCGCTGTGCCTGGAGAGACGAAGTTCTATTAGAAGCGCAAGCCCTCGTTCGTCGTGATTAATGATCTCCGTCGAGCTGCGGAAGGTAGCGGCAACGTCGGCCGCGGTCCGGCCGCAGCATCGCGTTCGCGCGGGGGTGATGCTCGGACGGATCGAAGCGGCCTGCCGCGTATACCCAAGCCTAGCACGGCCTGCGGACCCACGTGAGTGCACGTCGGCGGCTTCGCGTCGTTGCCCCACGTGACGACGAGTACAAGGGACTTCCTATGCGCGCAAGTGTATTCCGCGGAGCGCTATTGGTCGGGTTGTGGATGAGTAGCCTTGGGAGCGACGGGGAAGTGGTCCGCCCAGTGCAGCAGAAGGGCGTGGAGAGCGTCGATGCGCAGGACGCGGCGGCGATGAAGCGTTACACGGAGTCCATCCCCGGATCCAACGGGACCTGCGAGATGGTTCCCATTCGCGGCGGCCTGTTTCAGATCGGGAGTCCAGCGGACGAAGCCGGCCGGAGTCCCGACGAGGGTCCCCAGCGGCAGGTCAGGATCGAGCCGTTCTGGATGGGCAGCCACGAAATCACGTGGGATGAGTACGACCTGTTCACCTTTCCAGTGGATGCCGTGGAAGCGAGCGGCGGGGCTGCCGATGCCGTCTCCCGGCCCACGAAACCGTATGTCGACATGAGCTTCGGCATGGGTCACAGCGGGTTCCCGGCCATTAGCATGACCCAGCACGCTGCCAGCAAGTATTGTGAGTGGTTGAGCGCGAAGACGGGCCGCTTCTACCGTCTCCCCACTGAGGCCGAATGGGAATATGCCGCCCGCGCCGGGACGGAGACGGCCTATAGCTTCTCGGGCGACCCCGCGGATCTGGACCGCCATGCCTGGTATTCCGGCAACAGCGAAGGCAAGTACCACAGCGTTGGGAGCAAAGAGCCGAATCCATGGGACCTCTATGACATGCACGGGAATGTCATGGAATGGACACTGGATCAGTACGTGCCGGACCGGTATCGCACGATTCTGGACGGGTCGATCAATCCGTGGCTGAAGGCGTTACGCCCGTATCCGCACGTGGTCCGAGGCGGCTCATGGGCGGACGAGCCACCGGCGCTCCGCAGCGCTGCGCGCCGCGGGTCCGACCCATCCTGGAAGATGCAGGATCCGCAGCTTCCCAAGAGTGTGTGGTACCACACCGACGCCCCGTGGGTGGGGTTCCGGATCGTGCGTCCCTTGAAGGTTCCGTCGGCGAAGGAACAGGAGGCGTACTGGCACACTGTGGAGCAATAGCTGAATTGGACGTAGAGAAAGGATGGCTCGGGTGCGCTCGATGATCGTCGCCTTCGGGGTTGCGCTGGTTGTGGCAGCTCTCCTGGCGCCCATGGCCAGCGTTCGCGGCGACCGCGCCGGTACGCTGCACTCGAAGGCCGGAGACGACGCGCCCCGGAAGCACGCTGAGCGCGCTCGCGGCGCGCTGAGGCGGTTCGAGTTTTCCAATCCGCACATGGGAACGCTCTTCCGTATCGTGCTGTATGCGGAGGATTCGGGACGTGCGGCGGACGCGGCGCGGGCGGCGTTCGACAGGGTTGCAGCGCTTGACGAGCGCCTCAGCGACCATCGCCCGGACAGCGAGGTCAACGGGCTCTCCCGAGGGGAACCGGATCGAGCTGTGCCCGTGAGCGCCGACCTGCTTGGTGTTCTGGTGCGCGCCCACGAGATCGCGCGGATCACCGGCGGGGTGTTCGACTTCACGGCGGGGCCGCTCGTGCAGCTCTGGCGGCGTGCGCGGCAGCGTTCTGAGTTGCCGAGGCCGGCGGCGATCGCCGCCGTGCGCACGCGTCTAGGCTACGACAAGGTGGAGGTCGATACGGCTGCAGGAACCGTGCGGCTCGTGGTCTCCGGGATGCAGCTCGATTTCGGAGGCATCGCGAAGGGCTACGCCGCGGACGCGGCGCTCGCGGTGCTGCGCAGCCACGGAATCGGCCGCGCCCTGGTCGCTGCAGCAGGCGACATCGCTGCCGGTGAGCCGCCCCCTGGCGAGGTGGCATGGCGGGTCGACGTGGCGTTGCTCGACCGTCAGGAACGGATCGGGCTGACGGGCATGGCGGTGTCAACGTCCGGGGACTCGGAGCAGTACGTCGAGATCGCGGGGATGCGGTATTCGCATATCGTCGATCCGCGCAGTGGCGAGGCGCTGACCGGCCGGCGGGCCGTGTCAGTGACCGCGCCGGATGCGACGACGTCGGATGCGCTGGCGACCGCGCTGAGCGTCCTCGATCACGACGCCGGGTTCGCGCTCATCGACCGCTTCGAGGGAACGGCCGTGCTGATGCAGCGCGACAGCGGCTCAGGCGTACAGACCTGGAGATCCGCGGCGTGGTCTTGCCGTTCTGCAGCTCAAGCCGGTGAGGCTCTGTGGCGCGACCGGGCAGTTGCGCCCTCGCCCACACCACGCTGAGCCCCGGGAATCGAGCCGACGTTCGTTGCTTGAAGATCGACCAGATCTCATATTGACGATCGAGTTCCACAGGAGGAGCCAAGATGAGCACAGTTCAAAGAGCCTTCGTCGTACCGGTCATGAGCCTGCTGGCCGTGCTCGTGGCGGCTTTGGCTAGCGTGTCGCCTCTTGCCCAGGGAATCGTACGCTTGAGCGACTTTCGCGATCCCGAAGTCACCTACGACGAAGGATGGACAGTGTTGTTTAACGGCAAGGACTTTACGGGATGGGTTCCGGTCCTGCAGAACCCGGACAAGACATTCAGGAAGTATCTCGAAACTGAAGTCCACGAGCAATCGACATTCTACATCAGGGACGGTGTGCTCTTTGCGACCGGCACGCCTTCCGGCTACCTCCGCACGTCCGGCGTGTACGACAACTACGTTTTTCACGTAGAGACCCGATTCTCTCTTGAACCTGGCAACAGCGGGGTCCTGACGCACATCCGAATAGATGGAGTGTGGCCGGAGTCTGGAGCCATCGAAGCGCAGTTATACCAACCACATATGGGCCGGATCTACCCCATCCTCCCGGCCACGCTGGACGGAGGCGAGATGTTTCACTTCGTCGCGAACCCGCCCGGTGAATGGAATACCTTGGAGGTGTACTCGGAAGAGGGCCGCGTGGCGACTGTTCTCAACGGCAAGTTGGTGGGATTGGCCGCGAACGCCGTGCCCAGGTCCGGATACATCGGGCTCCAGTCAGCCGCAGACATTCCGGTCGAGTTCAGGAACATCAAGATTCGTCGCCATACCCCCTCCTATTACCTGCGTCCCCGTACGAACTGAATGGAGCCTGCAGCGCGGCACTGCGACCCGGCCGCGAGGCCCGCGTTCGTTCTCGTGCCGAGACCTCTCAAGCAATGCAGGGCTCCGTTGGGGAATCACTCACATGGCTGCCATGCGGACTCAGTCTACACGTGCGGCCGAACGGACATCCTTGATCCTGGAGGCTCTCCGTTCTCGAACCATGGCTTGACCTCGGCCGACTTGAGCTGCCGGCTGGCGATTCCGAGGAGTTCCGCCTACTGTCTCCTGCTCACGCTCGAGCGGCGGGGATATCTCCATCGGAATGACGGCACCGGACGCTTCATCTGTTATTCGAAGCTCGTCCATCTGTCGCCTCGCTTGCTGTTAGTGAGATCAGGCTTCGGGGCATCGGGTGCTCCCATCTTCGATCACTCCGGGCAGGTGATTGCCGCAATCGGTATCGCCGGCACGATAAGCCAGATCACCGCCGACAACTTCTTCGAGGTCGCGTCAAGAACACGCCTCGATTGATTTCCGTCACGCTCAGCCGCGACGCCGCAAGTCGTAGACGTGGCCGTGCGGTCGACCCGCTGGGCCAGTGCGGCATCGGCGGTATCGGGAGAGCGAATCGTCCGGTCGATGGGGTCGCCCTGGCGATGAAATAGCGGGGCGCGGCTGCCGGCTCTGTAGAGGAAGCCGGGAGCGCCCCACTTTGCGTTGGTCGTCACTCCCTGGTGGTGCGGCGGTGATGTTCGATGAGACGTAGGCAGGCGGCGCTCGTGTGCCTGGCGGCGAGCGCGCCTGCACGGGGCGCATCGTGCGAGATGATCGCGTCGAGCAGCTGTGCGTGCTCTTGCCAGACATGGCGCCAGTACGTCGCGGTAGTGACGGTCCTGATGAGGATCCGTCGCAGGTTTACCCACTGGCTTCGCATGGTGTCCGACAGGATGCCATTACCTGTAGCATCGTACAGGGCAGTGTGGAACCGTAGGCCGAGATCGATGAGTGCGGGTAGCGAGACAGTGCTGCTTCCAACCGCTGCGCGGCCCTCGGCGACGATCACTCGGCCGGCGTCCAGTCGACACCTATCCGTCGGGCGACGACCTCGGCCACGTATCGCTCGACCGGTTCCCGGAACTGATACAGATTGCGGATCAGCGCGGCGTTGAGGGGGGCGACGACCGCGCCAGGCCAGCCGTCCGTGCGGATGAGGCCTCTCGTTCGAGGAGGATCAACGCTTCCCGTACCGGGGCGCGCGAAACCGCAAGTCGAGTCGCGAGTTCCTCCTGTCGGATGCGCGTGCTCGGGCAGAGGTCTCCGCACAGGATTGCCGACCGAATCCGTTCGATGGTCTGATTCCGAACGCTCGGTGCTCGCTTTATTTGCCGCATACGCTGACACGAGCTCCTACAGCGACAAGGGAGAGAAGACTAGCGTTCGTTCGCTGCTCATACAAGGGAGCCCCGACGCATGACACGGTGTGTCAAGGTTTCGGGCTCACGAGTTGTCGCGAAGGGTGACGGCGTCGCGGTCAGTTCGGTGAGTCCGTCATGTTGATTAGTTTGCGCGTCCGTGTCGGCAGGTGGCGTTATCGAAACCGAGCCGCAGGCGCGCGCCGCCGAGGAGTGTGCCAGGCCCTTCGCTCGATCGATGAGCCTCGGTGGCGCGCACCAGTCGCAGCGGGGACGATTAAGCGTTGTCAGCTTTCATGGTAGGGCGGCCCTTTAGGGCAATGCCTTTCGGAAATTCGATCTAAGGTCACCGTGTACTTTTTACGCTTGTACTTTCTACACGGAATCGGTATTTACCCTGGGAATGTCGATACATTCCCAGCACGGCTCCCGACCCTCGCCTGTCGGCTTTCTTGGTGCGTGGACGCGCCTGGTGGGCCCCCGCGGCGTGCCCACGGTCGGCGCACGGCGCGGACGGAAACCACGCGTGCCGCTCACCCAGGTGCTGCCCACGTTGACCTTTCACGTGATGCAAGACGCCGGCACGTTGGCCGAGCATCTGTTCCAGTTGTTCCGCACGCCGCTGGCCGACAGTTCCTGGTCCGATCGGCGCTTGCGGCTGCCGTGGGAGATCTTTGCCGAGTTGATGCGCCGCGCGTTGCGCCCGCGCGCGACGCCGCGCCAGCATCGCGAGGCGTTCTGGCGGGGCTGGCGCGTCGTCGGCCTCGACGGCACGCACTTCAGTCTGATCAACACGCCGCAGGTGACGGCGACCCTCAAGAAAGCCCGCACGCGCCGCGGCCGCGCGGCCTTCGCCAAGATCACCACCGCCGTCCTGTTGGAAGTCGGGCTGCACAATCCCCTGGGGGCCGCGATCGGGCGCCACGGCGAATCGGAGTGGGCGCTGGCCCAGCGGCTGCTGGCGCAGCGGCCGAAGCGGGCGTTGTTGATGGGCGATCGGTTGTATGGCGTCGTCGCCTTTGCTCGAGCGGCGCACGCTGCGTGCCGGCGCGTGGGCAGCCATTTCTTGCTGCGAGCCTCGCGGTCCGTCAAGCCCCGGGTGATCAAGCGCTTGGCCGATGGCACCCGGCTCGTCGGCCTCCCGGTGCGGGCTCCCCACAATCCGCACGGCATCGTCGAGTGGCTCGAGGTGCGGGAGCTGCGCGTGCGCGTCGGGCGGCACGGCCACCGCGCCCGCGAGCTGCGCTTGTGGACCACGCTGCGCGATCCGCGGACCGCGCCGGCCCTGGAACTTGCGCGCCTCTATGCGAGCCGATGGGAGCACGAGCTGTACTTTCGGGAACTCAAACGCCAATTGCGCCGCACGGCGCTCTTGCAGAGTCACACCGTGGAAACCGGCGCCCAAGAAATTGCCGCGATGGTGTTGGCCAGTGCGGTCATCGCCGACGAACGCGCGCGCACCGCGACCGGACAGATTCCGGCACTGCGGGTGAGTTTTGGGCAGGTGCTCAATCTCGTCCGGGGGATGTGGCTGTTCTTGGGCCCCTTCGACGACGTGTTGACCGATCAACAGAAGACCCGCGTCATTCGACGCGGCCGAGCACTCATGCGCCGCAGCCTCACTGCGCCGCGACGCGCGCGCAGTTGCCCGCGCGCCGTGCGCCAGCCGGTGAAGCCATGGCCGCGGCTTCTGCAACCGCACTCGATCGAAGCAGAGTGGCAGCTTCAAATCGTATGACCCGTAGATGCCAAATTTCCGAAAGGCATTGCCCTTTAGGGCCGCCGTGATCGGCGGGGCTGATATGGAATGACCCTCCGTCAACCCCCGTCGCTCAGGACAGCGTTGCGAAGTTGTTCCGCGGCCGTCCTAACCGCTGACACCGTCGGGAGGACGGGCGCGGCGCGGGCCGCGAAGACGACGGACGATCGAAGGCGCGTCGACGACGAGTCACGCTGATATTCGGTGGTTGCCTCGGTCGCCCGAGGTAGAGCACACATGACAGTGCTTCGTCGAGAGGAGGTGCAGTCTAAAGTCGCGAGTTGGGACCGCGGTCCGTATCGCATAGCCCCGCCGCCAATCCTCACAGTCGTGCCTTTGGTCATCCGTCGTCTCCGCGGTCCGTCACCGGCCCGCGTCACGCCCAGCAT
>JBOGIN010000076.1:0-1896 GCA_050742275.1 Vicinamibacteraceae bacterium | reverse complement strand
GCAAGCGGGTCTCTGCCTCGCGCTGCTGTTCGGTGCCGGACTCTTCGCAACGAGCCTGCGGCGCCTGGAGTCACTCGATCTCGGCGTCGATGTCGATCGCACGATTCAAATGAGCTTCGACCTCGCCCCACCGCGGCTGGTCTTCGACGACGACGCCGCTGATCTGCCGACTGCCGATGAGACTCGCACAATCTACGAGCGAGTACGCGACGTCTTGGCGAGGCATCCGAACATCGAGCGTGCGACGCTGGCACAAGGTTCGCCATACAAGTCTGGAACCGGGGCGGGACCTTGGACGGCGGAGCGCACTCACGACGAGCTGTGGGCAACACGCGAGTCGGCCTATCGAAGCACGGTGGGCGCCGGGTTCTTTGCGACGGTTGGGGCACGTTCCCTTCGCGGCCGCGACTTCAGCGAGAGCGACCGCATGGGGAGCCAGCCAGTGGCCATCATCAACGCCCCGCTGGCGAGATATCTCTGGCCATCGAAGGAGGCGCTCGGAGAATGCATGTGGCTCGACGATGAGCCGGCCTGCTATCGAATCGTGGGCGTCCTGGGCGGCGTGTGGAAGCTCAATGCGCTCGAACGCGACAAGATGGCTGTGTACTTGTCGCTCGGGCAAGTGCCAGACTCCGTTCCCGATGCGGTGTACATCCGGCCCAGGGGAAACGCGCAGCAGCTTCTGAACGACGTGCGCTCGATCGCCCAGAGCGTGTATCCCGACCTGCCGGCCGCCAGGGCAACCGTGCTGCGGGAGATCATCGAGCGTGAGTTCAAGCCGTGGCGCCTGGGCAGCAGCGTGTTTGGCGCGTTCGCGATGGTCGCGTTGGTGATCACGGCAATTGGATTGTACGGCGCTGCCGCCGTCGCCACGGCGTTTCGCCTGAGGGAGATCGGCATTCGGATGGCCCTCGGGGCGCGGCGGCGCGACGTCATCAGAGTCGTGCTTGGCGAAGGCGTCACGTCGGTAGCGCTCGGCTTGCTGGCGGGCGCCGCGCTCGCCGCCGTTGCGAGTCGCTGGCTCGGTGGCCTCTTGTTCGAGACCACACCTGGAGATACCGTGGTGCTCGTCCAAACCGCCGTCATCTTGCTCATCGTCTCGGCGATGGGCGTGGCCGTACCGACTCTGCGAGCGCTTCGCACGAATCCAGCCAACGTGCTGCGAGCCGAATAGGGCCCACACACGCGTCCGCGGCAGCTCGCGCGAGGCGAGCCTTGGTGTCACACCACATCGGCCGTGCACCGAGAGCGTCGCCGCCCTCTCAATCGGCTGTGCCTCGCAAGCAACGTTGCCAGGTGTCGAACGCCCTCGCCGATCCGAGGGATCGCGATGGCGCCAAAGCCCAACACGAGGCCCTGCCTTCCAGATGGCCTCGTCGAAAACTCCGCGAGCGTGCTCAATTTCATGCCACGCTCCAGGGCCTCCTGGCGAAGCGCCGCGAGATCGACCCTCACATCGCGGCGCATCTCGGTCATGACAACTTAACACAGAATTCTACATAGGTAGAATTTATAAGCCGTGAACCTAACGTACCAAACGACGCTCGTCCTGCAGGCGCTGGCCAACGGCCTGCGCCATGGCTTCGACATTCTTGATGCCACCGGGCTCCCCAGCGGCACGGTTTATCCGATCCTGCGACGGCTCGAGCGCGAAGCTCTCGTGTCCGCCCAGTGGGAGGACGCCGCGATTGCGCACGAGGAACAGCGGCCGCCGCGACGCTACTACGAGCTCACGGCGGATGGGCACGCCGTTCTCGAGACCGCCGTTGTCCGCTATCGCGTGCCCCGAGCGATCGCGGCGCGCCTGCGCCGGCTCCGCCCGGCGCGATCGTCATGATCGCCAGGCTGGCCCAGCGGTTGGCCTTGTGGCTTGCGTTGCGGGTTATCGGTGTGGTG
>JBOGIN010000075.1:0-9583 GCA_050742275.1 Vicinamibacteraceae bacterium | reverse complement strand
GTGCATCGCGGTAGTGGCTTTCCGCTGGGTAGTCGTGCACGTAGCCGTTCCCACCATGGATCTGCACGTTTTCGTCGACGATCAGGTCGAGCATCTCGCTGCCGGCGACTTTCGTCATCGACGCCTCGACCGCGAACTCCTCCAACGCGGCGATCGTGCCGGACGCGTGATCGGGTTCCGTCGCGGCAACGGCGTCGATGAGTCCCGCCGTGCGGTACAGCAGACTCTCAAAGGCGTAGAGGCGCGCCGTCATTTCGCCGAGCTTGTGCTTGATGGCGCCAAACGACCCGATCGGCTTGCCGAACTGCGCGCGCGTCGCCGCGTAGCGCGCTGCCTCGCCAACGGCCGCCTTGGCGCCGCCGCAGCAGGAGGCGCCCAACTTGAATCGGCCGTAGTTGAGCACATTGAAGGCCACCTTGTGGCCTTTGCCCACTTCACCGAGGAGGCTGCTCGCCGGTACGTGCACATCCTGGAGGATGAGCGCAGCAGTCGACGATCCATGCAACCCCATCTTGTGCTCTTCGGTGCCGGTCGAGACGCCCGGCCAGGCGCGCTCCACGAGGAACGCGCTGAAGTGCTCACCGTCCACCTTGGCAAAGACGACGTAGAGGTCGGCAAAGCCGCCGTTGGTGATCCACATCTTCTCGCCGCTCAGGCGGAAACCGTTGTCTGTCTGGCGCACCGCCCGCGCGCGGGCGCCCAGCGCATCGGAGCCGGAGCCTGACTCGCTGAGGGCGTAGGCGCCGACGAGCTCCCCGGTGACGAGCCGCGGCAGATACTGCTGTCGTTGCGCCTCCGATCCGAAACAGAGGATCGGCATGATCGACAACCCGGTCATCGCGCCGAACGTTGCGCCGAACGATGCTGAGCGCGCGATGGCTTCCGTGACCAATAGCGAGCTGACCTTGTCGAGCGCGAGGCCGCCGTACGCCTCGGGGACGTCGGTGGCGAGCAGGCCGAGATCGCCGCAGCGCCGGATCAGTTGGCGTGCGAGGCGCCAATCTTTCCGCTCCAGCGCATCGATCTGGGGCAGGACCTCGTTCGTGACGAACTCGAGCGCCGTGCGGCCGATCATGCGGTGCTCGTCCGACAGCCGCTCCGGCGTGAAGACCTCATCGGGCGTCGTGTCCTCGAAGAGCCACGCGCCGCCATGTATCATCCGTGGCGTCGTTGTCATACCTGTGCACCCGCCACCCTTGTCACCCCATCACCCCATCAGCCGATGCGCTCGAACACCCCCGCCGCCCCCATGCCGCCGCCGATGCACATCGTCGTCATGCCGTAGCGTGACTGCCGGCGCTGCATCTCATACAGCAAGGTGCAGGTGAGCTTGGCGCCCGTGCAGCCCAGCGGATGGCCGAGCGCAATGGCGCCGCCGTTGACGTTGAGCTTCTCGCGATCGATCGGGAGCTCTGCGAGACACGCCAGTACCTGGCTCGCGAACGCCTCGTTGAGCTCGACGAGATCGATGTCGTCCATGCTGAGGCCGGCGAGGCGCAGCGCCTTGCGCATGGCTGGCACCGGGCCGAGACCAAAACGTTCCGGCTCGACACCTGCCGTGGCGTACGCGATGAGGCGGCCGAGCGGCGTCAGGCCCAGCGACCGCGCTCGATCCTCACGCATGAGGAGGACGGCCGCGGCGCCATCACTGGTCTGTGACGAGTTACCTGCGGTGACGGTGCCTCGCGCATGGAACGCCGGTTTGAGCTTGGCGAGCGCTTCGCTCGACGTGTCGCGACGCGGACCTTCGTCTGTCTCGAAGAGCACGCGCCGTGCCCTCGGTCTGCTCGACGTGTTCGGATCCACCACGCAGGCTTCGACCGGCACGACCTCGTCACGAAACCGTCCTGCGTCGATTGCGGCAATGGCCCGCTGGTGACTGTCCAGCGCGAACGCGTCTTGAGCCTCGCGAGAGATCGCGTGCTCGCGGGCATGGTTTTCGGCGACGAGGCCCGTGGACAGATACACATCCGGGTAGGTATCGACCAGGGTCGGGTTGGGCGCCAGCTTGTTGCCCGTCATGGGCACCAGACTCATCGACTCGGTGCCGCCGGCAAGAATCATCGAGGCGCCGCCGGATCGGATGCGCTCGGCGCCAAAGGCAATGGCTTGGAGCCCCGAGGCGCAGAACCGGTTGACGGTGACCGCGGAGGCCTCGTGCGGGATTCCTGCTCGCAGGCTCGCGATACGCGCCACGTTGAAGCCCTGTTCCGCCTCCGGCATCGCACACCCGAGAATCACATCGTCAATCTCGCGCGGGTCGACGCCCGGTGCGCGCTGCAACGCTGCGCTCAAGACCACGGCCGCGAGGTCGTCCGGCCGTGTGGCTCGCAGCGTCCCAGCCGGGGCCTTGCCAATGGCGGTCCGAACAGCGGAAACGATGACTGCGTCTTCCATAACAGCCTCCGACTAGGCCAACCCTTGAGGCTGGCGCCTACTGATCCCCGATCCCTGATGCCTGCCGCCTATAGATCCGAGAGGAGATCGGTCAGCGCTTCGCCCACCTCCAGGACATGGCCGTCGAACGTATGATCTGCCCCCTCGATGACGACGAGCTCACGGGGCTCCGGCATCTCGGCGTAGAGGCGTTGCACGGCACGGAGCGGAGACATGGTGTCGTAATCGCCCTGGACGAGGAACTTCGGCTTGTGCGACTCGGTGAGCAGCTCGTAGTCGAGCGACTCCACTGGCAGCGCAATGCCGACGAGGGCAGTAATGCGATCGTCCTTCGCGCCGGTCGTCATGGCGACCCACGAGCCGAACGAGTACCCGACGGCCCAGAGCGGCAGGCCGCGCTGTTGGATCTCGAGCCAGTCGAGAACAGCGCGGTAGTCGTCACGCGCGCCATGTCCTTCCACCCAGGGGCCGCCGCTGAGACCGACGCCCCGATAGTTGAACCGCACCACCACACAGCCAATACCAGCGAGTGCCTTCGTCACTTCGTGCAGCACCTTGTTTTGCATCGTGCCGCCCAGCTCCGGATGCGGCGCCGCAAGCGCCACCGCGGCACGTACCAGCCCCGACGGCCCGTCGATCAGGGCTTCGAGACGACCTGCAGGACCTTCGATGAAAACCGACATGTTGGTGTACTGACTCCCGCCTTCGCTCGTCTACGATGAACCGCCGCTAGGCAAGCTTGGATCCTGACTTCTGACTCCCGAATCCTGAGTCCTGAATCCTGAATCCTGACTTCCGTTTCCTGTTTCCCGTTTCCCGTTTCCCGATCCGTCCGTGTCGATGAACTCCGACACGATTCGCGCGAACTCGTATGGCTTCGTCATGGGGCCGAGGTGCCCGGTGCCCGGCAGCGTTGCGGCGTTCGCGCCGCGAATCAGCGCGAGATAGCTCAGCGTGCCCCGCGTCGACACGACGCCGTCGAGCTCGGCCTCACCCATGACGACCAGTGTCGGCGTCTTCACGCGGTGACAATCGGCGAGGAGGTCCACGTGCTGCGCGAGCTCCCATCGCCGCGCGGTTCGCACCGGTGACTGGGGCGCGCGAAGAATCGTCCGGAGATGTCGCAGCAGGAACGGCAACCAGCGGTTGACGCCGGGGAACGTCGACTTGAGCTCGACGATCGTCCGGCGCAGCGCGCGGAAAAAGAACGCTGGCGCGTAGAGCCGCGGGTGCCTCAGGTAGTGATCGTATCGCCAACCCAACGAGACATCCGGGGGCGGCGGTGGCGTGCAAACGAGGATCAACGCCGCGACACGATCCGGGTGCTGCGCGGCGTAACGCAGCGCGACCCAGCCGCCATACGAGACGCCGCACACCGCGGCGCGCTGCTGCCCGGTTGCGCGCCGCGCTTCGTCCACCTGCTCGATAAAGGTGTCGAAGTCTGCGCCGTGTTGGGGCAGGGGACGCGCGCCCGGCTCGCCGCGATACGAGAACGTCACCACACGCAGTCGCTTTGCCAGCGCCTCGAACGTCAGACGCATCCACTCCCAGCGGCCGTTGATGCCGGGGACGAGCACGAGCGCCGGGCCATTACCGCGAACAATCATGGGGTTGCCGTGCGAGTGTCTCAGAATCTGGTTTCGCAGTTCCCGTTTCTCAGGCCTAGTTTCGCAGTTCTAGTTTCGCAGGCCTAGTTTCGCAGCTCTAGTTTCTCGGGCCTAGTTTCTCAGGCCTAGTTTTTCAGGGGCTTGCCGGTCTTCAACATGTGGGCGACACGCTCCTGGGTCTTGCGCTCGCCGCAGAGGCTGAGGAACGCCTCCCGCTCCAGGTCGAGCAGATACTGCTCCGACACCAGTGTTCCCGAGGGCAGGTCTCCACCCGCCATGACGTGCGCCAGCCAGCGGCCGATGCGCGCGTCGTGATCGCTGATGCGGCCAGCACGCCACGCGAGGTGCACCCCCAGCCGCAGCGCCGCCCGGACGTTTGCGCCAGGCACCGGGATCACGGTAGGAGGCTCGGGCGGTTGATAGCTCTCCTGCGCGAGCCCGAGGGCCAGTCTCTTTGCGTCGCCGAGCAGGCGATCGCGGTTCATGGTGATGCGGTCCACCGCGCGCAAGTAGCCGTGCAATCGGCCGTCCGCGGCGCTGGTCGAGACCCTGCCAAACGCGATTGTCTCGAATGCGCGCTGGACGAACGGTCCGGGATCGGCTGATGCCGCCGACCGTGCGGCCAGGGCGCGCAGCAGCATTTCCTTCGTGCCGCCGCCCGCGGGTATCAGGCCCACGCCCGTCTCCACGAGGCCGATGTAGGATTCCGCCGCCGCCTGCACGCGGTCGGCGTGCAGCATCAGCTCGCAGCCGCCGCCGAGCGTCATCCCGTGTGTTGCCACGACCACGGGAACCTGCGCGCCGCGCAAGCGGACGGTTGCGCGCTGGAACGTGCGCACCATCAGATCGATGTCATCCCAATCCCCCTCCTGTGCGGCGAGCAGGATCAGCATGAGGTTGGCGCCCGCCGAGAAGTGCTGTCCGTCGTTGCCGATGACCAGCGCCGCGAACCGTCGCTCCGCTTCCTGGATTCCAGCCTCGATGATGGCGATCGTGTCACCACCGATGACGTTCATCTTGGAGTGGAACTCGACGCCGAGGACGTCGTCACCGAGATCGATCAGGCTTGCCGCTGCGTTCTGCTTCACGAGGGGCCGCTGCGCCTTGGCCTGGGCGAGGAGCCGGAGCGCTGGATCGCGCGAGACCAGCCCGTTCGCGCGGAAGCGATTGCGGCCGGCGCCGAGCGCCTCGTCGATGAGCGGCATCCCGCTCTCTCCGCGGCAGGCATCCACCAGCTCGCGAATGCCGATTGCATCGATAATCTCGAACGGCCCACGGTCCCACCCAAGGCCCCACCGCATCGCCCAATCGATATCGTCGATTGAATCCGCGATCTCTCGGGCGACGCGCGCCGCATAGAGCACGGTCGCCCCGAGCGTCGCGCGTGTGAACGCGCCCACGCGGCCCTGGTCGAGCAACAACGCGCGCAGCCGCGCCTCGAGCGGCTGAATCGCCCCTAGGCGCTCCAATTCCGGAAGGCGCGGTTCCACGCGCGGACGATACTCGAGCGAGGCGGGCTCCAGCGTGAGAATCTCCCGGCTGTCTCCGCGGTCGACGCGCTTGTAGAAGCCTTGGCCGGCTTTCTCGCCAGTCCAACCGCGTGAGACCACTTGATGGACCACCGCCGGCAGCGTGAAGAAGCCCGCTTCCGCGCGCAGCCGCTCGGACGTGTTCTGCGCGACCTGCACGAGCAGGTCCAGGCCCGTGAGATCCAAGGTGCGGAAGGTCGCGCTCTTGGGCCGCCCGATGAGCGGGCCCGTGAGCGCGTCGACTTCTTCGATCGTGAACGCGCCGGAGGCGAGCTCGTCGAGCGCTCTCGCAGCGCTGTACAGGCCCAGGCGGTTGGCGATGAAGCTTGGCGCGTCCTTCGCCCGGACCACGCCTCGTCCAAGCCGCAGATCGGCGAACGCCGCCACCGTGTCGACCACGTCGCGGCGCGTCTCCGAGGTGGGGATGACCTCGAGCAGCTTCAGGTAGCGTGGAGGGTTGAAGAAGTGCGTGCCGAGCCAGTGCTGGCGGAACGCCTGGCTGCGTCCTTCCGCCAGCGTCGCAAGGGGTATGCCCGAGGTATTCGAGCTGACGATGGCGGCGGGCGCACGATGAGGCTCTACCTGTGCCAACAGCTCCCGCTTGATCTCGAGCTGCTCGACGACCGCTTCGATGATCCAGTCGCAGTCGCCGGTGGCCTTCAGGTCGTGATCGAAGCCGCCAAGCGTGATGAGACGTGCGGCATCCGGCGTGAAGAACGGAGCGGGCGTCAGCGTGCGTGCGCGCTCGAGGCCTTGCGTCGCGACGTCGATGGTGGTGTCGAGCAGGAGAACCGGGACGCCAGCGTTGGCGATGTGCGCCGCGATCTGCGCACCCATGGTGCCGGCCCCAAGCACCGCGGCCTTCCGAATCGTGCCCGTCATCTCACCACCACGCCGATGCCGCCATGAGGAATGCTGTAGGCCCGACCTTCGAGGTCGAGCGTGCTCTAGTAAACCGGGCGCGCCGTGACGCCGTTGACGAAGAGACCCACAACCGGCTCGACCATGGACACGAGCGAGTATCGCCGGCGGCTGAGGACCCAGTTGGTGGCCATTTCGTCCAGCGCGCCGAAGAAGATCTTCGCGCTGATGGTTGCGCTGAGATCCGGACGAAAGACGCCCTGCTGCTGGCCTTCGGCAATCACCGACCGAATGATGCCGAGATACTCGCGCAGCCTGGTCGTCGAGAACCGTTCCATGAACTTGGTGGACTGTCGAAGCTCGACTTGAAAGACGACGGCGAGGCGGCGGTCGCGCCCCAGCCGCTCGAGGTGGAGCTTCGCAATGATGCGCAGTCGCTCGACCGGATCGCCGACCTCCGCCAGCGCGGCCCGCCCCTCAGCAATGGCCTCGCCCATCGCCCGCTCGAAGATCGAGATCAGGAGGTCTTCCTTGTTACGGAAATAGAGGTAGACCGTGCCTGCGGCGACGCCGGCGCTTCTGGCGACGTCGGCGACCTGAGCATTGAAAAAGCCGCGCTCGGCGAAGACACTGGCGGCGGCGCGCAGGATGACGTCGCGCTTGTCGCTTCGGGCGGCGGGCGTGCGGGCGGTGACGAGGCGAGGCGTGCGGTCAACGGCTGGGACGGACATGGCGTCGGTGCCAATTAGTGAATGACTGTTCATTCATCATATGTTTCCTTCACGTAGAGCGTCAAGCGCTGCCGTAGCGCATGTTAGAATGCGCGCCCCAGCAGTTGCGCGTATCGAAGGAGGAGCTATGCTGCGCTCGGTCCTGCGCGTTCTGTCGTGTGCCTTGATGATTGGTTCGCTCGCGCCGCCGCTGGCGGCACAGTCGCGCGCGACCTCTGCCGATCTCACCGGTCTCGTCCAAGACATGTCGGGCGCCGTGGTCAGCGGCGCGACCGTGACCGCCACCAACACCGCCACCAACGTGCAGCGATCGGCGGCGACCGACGAGATCGGACGCTACACGATTCCCGTCCTGCCGCCCGGCACCTACACCGTCGCGGTGGCGCATCCGGGGTTCACGGCAGAGGTGCGTGAGGGCGTCCACCTCGAGCTCGGCGCCACCGTGGCGATTGATGTCGTGCTGCAGGTGGCCGGCGCCCGCGAGTCCGTGACGGTCCGCACCACGCCGCCGCTCGTCGACACGCGGCAGACCAGCGTCGCGACCGTCGTCTCCGAGCGGCAGATCGAGAGTCTCCCCACCAACGGCCGCAACTTCATCGCGTTTGCCGCGCTTACGCCGAACGTCTCGACCGACCAGACACCGCAGCAGGGGGCGTCGGCCACCTCCGGCGTCACATTCGGCGGCCAACGGGCCCGATCGAACAACCTGACCGTGGACGGTCTGGACAACAATGACGCCACAATCGGCGGCGTGCGTGCGACGTTCAGCCAGGAAGCCGTTCGCGAGTTCCAGGTGCTCACGAGCTCGTACTCGGCCGAGTTCGGCAAGGCATCGGCCGGTCTGGTCAACATCGTCACGAAGAGCGGCACGAACCGCGCGGCCGGCGACGTGTTCTTCTACGCGCGCGACGATGGGTTGAACGCGAAGAATTACTTCGAGAAGTTCGATCCGGCGGGCCAGCCAATCGAGCAGGACAAGGCGCCATACGCGCAACAGCAGTACGGAGGCATCATCGGCGGTCCCATCAAGCAGGATCGGACCTTCTTCTTCACCTCGTTCGAGCGGCTCGACATCGACGCGAACAACTTCGTCAACATCGACAATCGCACGCCGACGAGCGTGCTCGGCACGTCACCGTGCGCAGACGCCGATGCGCCCTGCACGCCGGCGCGGCTGATCGACGACACCGGGTTTCCCAGCGACGTCGGTCATGTGCCGTATCGCGTGGAGACCAACTCGTTCCTCGTGAAGGTCGATCACCAGCTGTCGAGCGATCAGGCGCTGACGCTTCGCTACAACTACGGCGACGCCATCAACGAGAACATCGAGCCGTTTGGCGGCATCGTGGCGCGGAGCCGCGGCGCCATCCTCGATAGCGAGGATCATGTCTTCGCGGCGTCGCACACGGCGGTGCCGTCGAGCCGGATGGCGCACGAGCTGCGCTTCCAGTACGCGCGGCGCGACCAGGAGGTCAACGCGCTGGATCCGGCCTGCGGCGGCTCTTGTCTGACCGAGGATCAAGGCGGGCCGACGGTCGAGATCGTCGGCGTGGCGAGCTTCGGACGGCACCGCTTCACGCCACAGCCGCGCCTCCACGAGCGCTACCAGGTGGTCGACACGCTCAGCTTCTTTGCCGGTCGCCACCAGATCAAGACCGGCTTCGACTTCAACTACATCGATCACCTCGAGCAGGCGCTCCCGCTCCACTTCGGCGGCCGTTACATCTTTACCAATCTCAGCGCCCAGCAGGCGGCGTCGCTCGGCGTCGAGGGTCCGCTCTCCGCGACCCAGGCGTTCGCGCTCGGCCTCCCCGTTCGCTACATCCAAGGATACGGCAACGCGAGCAGGCCGTACCCGTACGGCGACCTGTCGCTCTTCGTCCAGGACGACTGGCGGACAGACCGCGTCACGCTGAAGCTCGGCGTGCGGTATCAACGGCAGTTCTGGCCGGATGTCACGTATCGGGTCGCCGGTGTCGGCGAATCGTACGGCTTTCCCAGCGACAGCAACAACTTCGCGCCCCGCGCCGCCCTCGCGTGGGATCCGAACGGCCGCGGCGAGACGAACGTGCACGCGGCATGGGGGCTCTTCTACGACAACCACATCACGGGGATGCTCGGCATTGCGGACATCGTCGACGGTGATCCGGACGGCCTCCGCACGCTCGTCGCGCCGCCGCCCGCCTCGCTCATCGCCTGGCGCGCGCCGGAGCGGCGGCTCTCCGAAACGGACGCACGTCGGCTCGTCGGTGCGTTTCCGAGCCTCGAGATCGCCATCGATCCGGGTCTTCAGACTCCCTACGCGCATCAGGCGTCGATTGGGATCGACCAGGAGCTGCCAGGTCAGATGGCGCTGGCCGTCAACGTCCTGTACATCAGGGGCTTCAACCAAGTGGGCACGATCGACTACAACCCAATCGTGCCGGCGCTGGGGCCGAACCGCCGGCCGCTCGACGTG
>JBOGIN010000074.1:0-3699 GCA_050742275.1 Vicinamibacteraceae bacterium | reverse complement strand
GCTTGGATTCGGTCTTGGCTTCGAAGTGGTCGAGCACCTCGGGAGCGCGGGCCGCCCTGGCAGCGTGGGCGAGTTCTCCGGGGGTGGCGCCTATTTCACGGAGTTCTGGGTGGACCCCCAGGAGAAGCTCATCGCGGTATTCATGGCGCAGCTCCTCGCGTATGAAGGGGTCGACCTGCAGGACAAGTTCCGCGCGCTCGTCTATCAGGCTATCGAGACGCCCGGGAGCGTGGAGGCGACGGCCGCGAGGGAATAGGGGGAAGGGATCTAGGGGTCAGGGGGCAGGGATCAGGGATGGTGGCTCGCTCAGCGAGGGGAGGACGACGTTTCCGGCTCGCCGCGCTACGTATGCTCGAAGGACGACCCCTTTATCCCTTTATCCCTTTACCCCTTCTGTCCCTACTGTCCCTTACCCCCTGCCCCTGGCAGAAAGCTCCCGGGCACTGGGGTGAGCGGCGGCTGACCATCGATGACGGTGATGACGTTTCGCACGGCCAGATCCGCCATGGCCGTGCGTGTCTCGCGCGTGGCGCTGCCGAGGTGCGGCGCCAAGACGACCTGCTCGAGCCCAAGGAGATCCGGATGGATGGCGGGCTCGTTCTCATAAACGTCCAGCGCCGCGCCAGAGATGAGCCCTTCGCGCAGCGCCCAGGCCAGCGCCGCCTCGTCTACCACCGGCCCTCTTGCCATGTTCACGAGGAAGGCTGACCGCTTCATTCGCGCGAGCGCCTTGGCGTCGATGAGATGACGTGTCTCGGGTCGAAGCGGCACGTGCAGCGAGACCACGTCCGACGTGACGAGCAGTTGGTCGAAGGACATGGGCGTGTACGGTGTTCCGTCGGGCGCGAGCATCGGATCGGCGGTGCTGTGTGGCGACGGCGTGTACGCCACCCGCATTGCGAAGCAGCCAGCCTTGGCGGCGACTGCTCGGCCGATTCGCCCCATGCCCACGATGCCGAGCTGCCGGCCGCTGACCTCGCCCCCCAGCATGAAGTCGATCGCCCACCCTTCCCAGGCGCGGCTGTTCGTGGACCACCATCTCAGCTCCATCGCGATGCCGGAGCTGTCGCACGAGCCCTTCAATCGGGGCAGGTCCGACCTCCTTGATGTATCGGAATGTGGATATCCGGTATGCCCTTCCGCGCGACGAGCGCTATGTGACGCCGGTGCACCAGGACCACTTCTTCATTCGTCAGACGCCAAGGTTCCGCACGCTCTGGATCCCGATCATGGACATCGGCGAAGCGGTCGGCGGCCTCGCGCTCGCGTCCGGCAGCCACGAGCTCGGCCTGCTGCAGCCAGTCGATGAAGGCCGGTCCTCGGCGGCGCTCAAGTGGGAAGACTACGAGATCAGCGGCAGGCGGGACGTGTACGACGTTCATGGTGTTCAGAGAATGGACAGGTCCTTCTGGTCCTCACCCCTCTGGACCGTCGAGTCTCCGGAGCGATTCGAGGCGGTCATCCCGCGTACTCGGCGACTGGTAGGCCGCGAACGCCGGGACGCGCGCGGAATAGCGCACCGGCTTGCCGTTGTGCGCCTTCCGGAAGCTGGTACCGCGACGTCGTGACGTAGAGCTCGTCGAGGTTCGGCCCGCCGAATGCGCACGCTGTGACACGGCGTACGGGCAGCTCGAGGACGGTGTCCAGTCTGCCGTCCGGTGCGTAACGGCGGACCGCACCGCCATCCCAGAGCGCGACCCAAAGATATCCTTCGGCGTCGACCGTCATCCCGTCAGGCCCGCCAGTCTCGGCCGGTATGTGAACCACGGCGCGTCGATTCGCGAAGGTCGCAGTGTCAGGGTCGAAGTCGAAGGCGTCGATCCGCTGCGTCGGTGAGTCGACATAAAAGACAGTCGTGCCGTCTGGGCTCCAGGCGAGCCCATTGGAGACGGTCACACCCTCGAGCACGACGTGGACCGTTCCATCGGGATCCAGGCGGTATAGTTGCCCCCGACCCTTCGCTACGTCATAGGCCGTGGATCCGCAGTAGAACCGACCCTGAGGATCGCAAGTTCCATCATTCATGCGAACCGAGGGATCCTGCCAGGCCTCTGCGACCACGCGAAGCCGCGCGCCGTCGGCGTCGAGAACGGCGAAGCCACGCTCGATGCCGATGACCAGTCCACCGTTCCTGCGTGGCCGGATGGCGGCGGCCACGTCTCCGACGTGGCGTCGTGTGACGTGCCCAGAGCGGCCTAGCGACAGCACGTCGCCGGCCAGCATATCCACCCAGTGAACGGCGCGCTGTTTCGCATCCCAGGTCGGCCCTTCACCGTGGTCGGCGAGTGGCTCGGTGATCTGCTCCACGTCCATCTCTGGTCCTCCTGAATGCTCGAGACGAGGCTCTAGGCACTGTCACCTTCCGAAAGCCAGAGCGCCGAGATGTGCTCGAGTGTCTTGTGGCTCGTTTCGGCGTGAGCTTCCATGCGAGTAAGTCGGCCGACGAGCCAAATGTCCGCCCAAAGACGCCGAACAACACTGGCGAAAGACTGGTACCAGAAACCCCATGATCCATACGGACCATGCCGGACAGCCCCATCGCCCACGCTCCGTGCCTTCGGAGTGATGGATCGCCCGCGGCTACGCCGGAAGCGGACATTCAGTATATTGTCGACAATCGCCAATATGCCCCGAGATCGCACGGCCTGTCAACGCAGGTGTGGGCGCGCCGCAACGAACCGACAATAGCGGAGTGCTCATCCCTTGACGCCGAAACAGTGTCCGGTGTAGTCTGTCGACAGTCGTCAAGATGTGGGGTGGCTGCGGTCGATGCCGGGCAGGAGTGTGGAGCAGCGATGCGGAGGGCTGGGTGCAGAAGCTCGTTGGCGGCTGGCGCCTGTCGGGCATCCAGAACTATCACTCGCACGCGCCGGTCGAGGTGAGCACACGTCGCTGAATGCGGATATCAACAAACCGGACCAGTTCGGGCGATTCACGGGCGCCTCGACGCCGTGCACGATCCAGTTCTACTCACGCCTAGAGTTTTGACAGCGCTGCAAAAGACGTCGGTTGAATGCACACGCACGGGGTTATATGCGCGCGGAGATTGCGTCTCAGATGGAGGTGGGCAGATGAATCGACGGAGCTTTATGAGCTGGCTGGCAGCAGTCCCAGTTGTCTCGCGGCTCCTGCCGCCCGGTGTTGCCCGAGGAGGCACCTCGCCGTCGAGTCCGGTATCCGTGGGCGGCGCGCAGGGGGCAACCGCCGCCGTCCGGGCTCCGGGTGCCTACGCGCCGTTCCAGAAGCCGGCGGATCTTCCGCCGGTCAAGTATCTGCGCGACGCTGTGCCGACCGCGAAGGTGCCGGAGGTGGCGGGGGAGCGCTATGCGGCGGTGGTACCGGACACATGCGACGTGGCGGAACGGGCGCGCTTGTTCGTGGACCACTATCTGAACTCGATCACGGTGCCGGAGCTGGCGCACGAGCCGTTCAACCGGGGGCGGCTGAACCTGGTGCCGGCGCGGCTGTCGTTGGACACGGGGTCGTACGACTGCGCGCTGCCGAAGTTCCGGGAAGCGCTGCCGCTGCTGCGGATGATGTCGGGAAGCCGGCGGGGGTTGGCGATCGACCGGGCGTGGGCGGAGCTGACACTGAAGTGTATCGGGCCGGACGGGCTGTTCTACGACCCGCGGATCGGGCGGCCGTGGGACCAGGTGGGGGCGTATCAATGGGTGCCGCAGGAGGCGGACTACCGGTGTG
>JBOGIN010000073.1:0-11395 GCA_050742275.1 Vicinamibacteraceae bacterium | reverse complement strand
CCGCGACCCGCGCGCGCAAGGCCCTGCAGTGTCTGATGTTCGTCGTCGGTCAAGCTAATGTCCGGAGTCCAGGGCTGTGGCATGCGCCACTCTACCACGTTACAAGTGTCTAGTACAATCCACTAGTCTCGAGCAATCCGTTGATGATCGCGCCCCGGCCCACCCCTTTACCTGCAGGGTGCACCCATTTCCGTTCAGTACCTGGCCAAGCCGCTGCTTCCGGCGTGCGAACAGTTGTGGACGATTCACCGCCGATTCGCTCGACGATGGTCATGAATGGACGCGGCTCGGAGACGGAGCGAGCGACGTTGACTGGGGTTCCAGTGTCGGCACTCCGCCGTTCAGCGTCGGAACGCCACCCGAGATTCCCAGGCTGCCCACCGCGGTGACGCTGCCAATTGCCTGCGGAGAGCCGAACCAGCCAATCCGACTTGCCGACCGATGCGTATACAAGACATGGCCGAGTGCTCCGCGCGGCCATCTCGTCAATAGCCCAACTCCCACTTGAACCAGATGAAGGTGCTCTCGTGTTCCCGAGAAAGATGCTGATCGTGTTCCTCCTCGTCGTCGCGATGCCGGCCGCAGGAGCTGCTCAGTCGTTGACTGACCGGCTCTCGACCTTGCTCACGGCGCAAGTGCCGACGTCGACGTTCGTACCGGACGTGCCCGCGGCCGAGGCCACGCGCGACACCGTTGCGCGGCTCTTTGCGATCGAGCTGACGAGCCTGCCGGTCGCGTCGTCGTCGGGAGGGTTCGTGTACCGGCTCAACCCGACGATCGGCGCGGTCGAACGCGCCAGCGAGAGCTTCGGCCCGTTCTTCACGGAGCGCACGCTCAGAAACGGACGCGGGCAGATGTCGTTTGGTTTCTCCTTTCAGTTCTCTAGCTTCTCGTCGCTGCAGGGCGCCGAGCTGGATACCGGCACGTTCCCGACCAACGCGGCGCGCCTCGCCGGGGCGACGCAGCCGTTCAGCGTCGATACCTTGCGTCTGTCGCTCGAGAGCAGAACGACGGTCGCGTTTGCGAGCTACGGCGTTACCGATCGGTTCGCAATCGGCGGCACCGTGCCGTTCGTGACGGTGCAATTCGACGGGACGCGTGTCCGTAACGCGGACGGCACCCGCACGCTTCAGGCCTATCAGTCGGGCTCCGCGTCCGGGCTCGGCGATATTACCCTCAACGCCCGCTATCTCGTGGCCGGTGACGGCCCGCGGGGATTCACGCTCGGGACCGATGTTCGAATGCCCACAGGACACGAGGAAGATCTGCTCGGATCTGGCCGCGCGGCGGCTCGCTTTCTCGTGATTGGATCCTGGGAGGACGGCACGCTCGCGGTCAACCTCAATGGCGGGTACGGCGTCGGCGGCGCGTCGTCGCAGCTCACGTGGGGCATGGCGACAACGTTCGCTGCCGCCCCCCGGGTGACGCTGGTCGGAGAAATCATCGGCACGCGCATCGAGGATCTGAGCTACGTGGAGGACGTATATCAGCCGCACCCGCTCGTCCCGGGTGTCGAGACGATGCGGTGGCTCGATGCTGACCGAGGGGTGGTCACGGCCGTTGTCGTGGCGGGCGCGAAGTGGAATATCGCGAGCACATGGCTGCTCAACACGAGCTTGCTGTTCCGCGTGACCGATGGGGGTCTACGCGGACGGGTCACACCCGCGATCTCACTCGGTTACGACTTCGAGCGCTGAGGATCGCGCGTCCAACCGCTCTCAGCGTCTTTCCATGCCAGATCCGAACGACCCATTGTTGGTCTTCCGCGCCGAGCGCGAGCTGGCACTCCTGCGCGGCCTGGACAGGACGCGTGCACTCTGGCGACAGACTACGCTCGCTGAGCGAGCGGCCCTTCCAGCCAAGCGCTCATCTCTCGCACGTCGAGCATTGACCCAAATCGATCGCCAGAATGACGTTCAGGAGGAGCGATATCGTCTCGGTCTGCCTAGCGGTGGACTTAAGTTGCGGGTACCGGGACGAAGTCATCGTTCATTAGTATATTTATCCGCTGGTGTGATTCCTTCGAGTGGTGTCCTGCTGCGAAGAGCTCTTTTTTCTGCCGCCAGTCTTCTCGATGAATCCAACCGGCGCGACGCTGCGTAGGGTATTTGGTGCCACAACATTCCCCATTACCAACAAAGCTCAACCCTGGAGTGAACTGATGCCCGTCGATTCGTCGCACGCCCCGTCTCTCACGGCGACGCGTAATCGCCGCCGCTTCATCAGAGACACTGGTCTGGCTACCCTCGGTGTTCTTGGGGCGAGCCATTCGCCAGTCTCGGCACAGGCTGTCACTGACTTCGACATCCTCAACTTCGCACTGAACCTGGAGTATCTGGAAGCCGAGTACTACCTCCGGGCGGTCTTCGGCAGCGGTCTTTCCAATGACGACATTGCCGGCATGGGGCATCTCGGGGGTGTGAGTACGCCTCAGTCAACGCGCGTCCCCTTCAAGAGCTCCGCCGTGCGGCAGTACGCGCAGGAGATCGCGCTCGACGAGCGGGCGCACGTGCGGTTCATCCGTGCCGCGCTTGCCTCCTTTGGCCAGACCCCCGTCGCGCGACCGGCGATCGATCTCCACGGGAGCTTCACGACCGCGGCGCGCGCGGCAGGCCTCGTCGGGCCGGGAGCGATGTTCAACCCGTTCGCCAGCGAGCTCGGCTTTCTCTTCGGCGCCTTCATCTTCGAAGACGTGGGCGTCACGGCGTACAAGGGCGCCGCGCGGCTGCTCCAGAACAAGGACGTCCTCGAGGCCGCGGCCGGGTTGCTCGCGGTCGAGGCGTATCACGCGGCCAACGTTCGGACGGTGTTGTTTGCGCGACGCGCGTTCGATGCAACGCGACGGATCTCCGACCTGCGCGACGGCGCGGACGGTCCAGGTGATCGCGACCAAGGGATCGTCCTGGGCGGGCGCAGCAACATCGTGCCGGCCGACGCCAACGGTCTGGCCTTCAGTCGCTCGACTCAGCAGGTCCTCAACATTGTCTATCTCGGAGGCGCCGGCGCGAGCTTCGGCTTCTTCCCGAACCGCATGAACGGCGCGATCCGGTAACTCAACGACGCGTTGAATCCGAGCTCAACACAAACGAGGTACATGATGAGACCCTGCCAACGGTTCCTGTACGTCCCCCTGCTCGCCGCGCTTGCGCATCTCTCCGCCCCCGTGGCGAGCCACGCGGAGAGCATCACGTTCGACGAGCTGCTCGCGCCGACGCTGTTTGCGGATGCCGAGGCGTTGACCGGCCGCTACGCCGATCTCGGGGTGATCTTCGGCGGCACCGGAGCCATTCTCGACCAGGCAAGCGATCTTGGCGTCAGCGGCTTCAGCCCGCGAAACTTCCTCGCCTACGAGGAGTTTGGATTCATTGGACCACCTGGCTCCGGGCAACGAACCAGCGTCGCGTCGGACAGCCTGTTCTTCTCGACACCACGAAGGGGGATCTCGTTTGCTGCCGGTTCGGGGCAGGCAGGGAACACGCTGCATGTTCGAGCGTTCGATAATCTCGGGGCTCTGGTCGCCTCCACGAGCCTTGGGCTGACACCGATGCTGCAGCAGATCAGCCTGACGGGCCCGGGCATCAGGCGAGTCGAGTATGGATTGCTCGATGTCGATCTCGGGGATACGCTCGTCGTCGACAATGTCAGCGTCACGTCGGTTCCGGAGCCTGGGCCAGCACTCCTCTTGGGGACGGGCGTGCTGGCCATTGGCATGGGGCGACTAATGACGCGACGATTGCTCAAGCAGCGGAGTTGAGGGCTCCTGTCAGCGACCCTATGACCTCTTCGCTGAAGCAGATGTCCGAGCGCCGCAAGGTTGCGAAAGTCGGTGCCGACGCGATCAAGGGGAGCCTGGTCGGCCGGTACTCCGCTTGTCCAAGGCGAGATGAGCTCGTTGCCGTAGTGTTTCTCGACCGCGCGAGTGGCGGCGCCGGGAAGGTCTGCCGCATCATTGTCTCCTGATTCAACGGCGTCGACAGGCGGTTTGCGCGTTGCGCGAGGTGAGCGAACGCCGGCGACGCGCTCGATGGAGCTAGGCCGCGCGGGGCGTCACGAGCCGGATGATCACCACAGCCGGCGGCAAGCTGACGCCTACGGCCGCTTCCATGGCGGCGAGCTCACGGCCAATGTCCTCGCACACGCGACGCAGGTCCGTGTCAGCGGGCACTGCAGCCTGAATGGAGAGCCGACGGCGCGGACCGGCGACCAGCATCACCTTGGTGGACACGACATCGGCGACCTGCACGAGCTCCTCCTCCAGGCCGCGCGTCAACGCAGTGTGCCTGATCCGCGGCGACGCGCGAGGGTCCGCACCCTCAGCCGCCTTCAGCGTGAAGGTCTGGCTTCCGGCCGACAGGATCGAGCGAAGCTCTGCGCGGATCACGAGCGCACCGAGCAGCACCATTGAGAGCCCCACGCCAACCAGCAACAAAGCCACCCACAGCCTCGACCCCCAGCCCGTCTCGACCATCTGGGGTGGCAAGACGGGCGTGTGCGGCGACAGTTCCGAGCCGGCACCGATACCAACGAGAAGACCAGCCGTCCCTCCAGCCAGCATCACCAGCGCGATTCCGATCCAGAGGAGCCGATTCGCCACGTCCATGTCACGCCGCCCTGGTCAATCGCCGAATGACCACGGAGATGCGTCGTGGCAGGGCGACGCCGAGGCGCTCCAGCGTTACGTCGATCGTGCGCTCGACGTCGCCTCGCGCCTCGCGTGTTCCCATGATTTCCACGCGGGCATCCACACGTCGCCGGCGCGGGTGCAGTCGCACGCGAGCGTGCGTCACCAGTGCCAGCGCTCGAACGCAATCGGCGAGATAGCGCTCGAGAGATCGACGCTCCAGCCAGCACTCGATCGATCCCTCGCGGCTCAGGAAAACCTTGGTTCGCCTGGAGGGGAACAGTTCGGCGACGAGCAGGCAGAGACCGCTCACCGCGAGGGCGGCGAAGGCCAGGCGCGCGGCAGGATGCTCGAACGTCGTCGTCTCCAGGCGGGCGACACCCTGGCGCCAGTCCACGACCACTGGCGGACGATCCAGCAGCGCGGCGAGCGTCTCGGCCACGAGCAGGCCTCCCGCAGCCACGACGGCAAGGGCAAGCAGCAGCGTCAACCCACGATTGAGCCCATGCATCGGTGCGACCAGTGGCGATCCTGTTGTTGCTTGTCAGCGCTCACCTGTAACCGCGTAAATCTGGACGATCGTCGTTGTAGTTGTTCTTCATGGTTGTTCTTCTGAAAAAGAGGAAGGGCTGTGGACGCGGCAGCGTCCACAGCCCTTCGTGTGCGCATCGAAGGTCCGGGTACGCTGAGGACCACAGCGGACGAGGTGAGGGCCTGGCGCTGATCCTCCAGACCCTCGTGACCGCCTCGATGCTCCGACGGACCGAGTCAGTCGGCTCTCTTGTGCCACGGTTTGACCGCCGTGTCCAGTCGGAACGCGTCGCCGCTCCGACGTCGTGGACACGCCGCTTCGCCAGAAGACTTGTCGACGCTGCAATCGGCTATTCGCCATCTGCATCTCGTGTGATCGTGGCCATGCCTATTGCTCAGCGGCGTGCCGTGCCGCGGCGCGCCAAGACTGTGTCCGTGCGGCCCGTCAGCGCCATCGACGGAGTCCGGAAGGACGCCTCGATCACCGCGACCACCAACGGGCCTATCGTGCCCGCGTGAGGGATCAGACTTCCCACCGCACCGCGCCGCCGATGACACTGGCCGCTGACACGCCGACGGAGGGATCGCCGACCGCGCCCCTGGCGGGTGCGTTGCGATGCATGATCTGTGGCCGGGAAAGCGCCTGGCTCCTTCCACCGCGCTGGCGACTCCGTCGCGTGTCTCCGGAGAGTCGCCATGATCACGCCCGAGCAGCACGCCGAGATTCGCCGACTCTACTTCGGCGAGCACTGGAAGGTCGGCACCATCGCCGCGGCCCTCGGCGTCCACCATGACACCGTGCGCGCCGCGATCGCGCACGACACACGGACCGTGCGACGCGGCACGTGTCGCGCCAGTGCGCTCGATCCCTATCTGCCGTTCGTGCGGGACACGCTCGGGCAGTATCCGCGCCTGCGCGCGACGTGGCTCTTCGAGATGGTGCGCGCCCGTGGCTATCTCGGCTCCGTCGTCCAGCGGCGGCGGATCGTGCGGACGATCCGCCCGGCGGCCCCGCCGACCGTCTACCGCCGCTTGACGTTCCTCATGGCTGAAGAGGCGCCGATCGACTGGGGCGCGTTCGGCGCGATCCGGATCGGCCGGGGGATCCGGCCGCTGTCCGGCTTTGTGATGGTGCTCTCGTATTCGCGCGCGCTGTTGGCGCTCTTCACCCTCGACCAGACGCTCGAGAGTTTCTTGCGCGGGCATGTCGAGGCGTTCGCCGCGTTTCATGGGATCGCGCGGACCCTGGTCTACGACCATTTGCGGTCGGCGGTCCTCGAGCGCGCGGGCACGGCGATTCGCTTTCATCCGCGCCTGCTCGAGCTCGCCGGCCCCTATCACTTTGCGCCCCGGCCGTGCACGCCGTACCGCGCCAACGAGAAGGGCAAGATCGAGCGGCAGATCCACTATGTGCGCCAGGCCTTCTTTGCCGCACGCACCTTTGCGGACGTCGAGGACCTCAAGGCGCAGTTTCGGCGTTGGCGCGATGACATCGCCCACCAGCGGCCGCATCCCGAGCAGCGCGATCGGACCGTCGCGGAGGTCTTCGCCGAGGAGCAGCCGCGGCTCTTGCCGCTCCCGGCGCATCCCTTCGAGACCGACGTCATGCGGACCGTCATGTCGGGCAAGACGCCGTACGTGCGCTTCGATCGGAATGCGTATTCGATTCCGCACACGCACGTGCGCCGGCCCCTGACGCTCCTCGCGAGTGCCACCACCGTGCGGCTGATCGCTGGCCCCGACGAGATCGCGCGACACGCCCGAAGCGACGACACCGGCCAGACGATCGAGCAGGAGGCCCACATCGCCGGTCTCGTGGCCGCCACACGGCAGGCCAATCCGTCCCGTCGTCGCGACCGCCTTCGGCTCGCCGTCCCGGCGATCGCCACGCTGCTCGATGACTATGGACCTCACGAACTCGGCGCCGCCGTCGCGTGCACCCTCGAGCGCGATGCCCTCGGCGCCGGCGCCATCGCGCACATTCTGGAAACGCGCCGCCGCCAGCGCGGGCAGAAGCGCTGGAGTCCGGTCGTCCTGCTCGAACACCTCGTCCAGGCCGAGCTCGCCGCCCGCCTGCGCCACCGCGTCGACCGTCGCCTCCGCGACGCCCGCCTCGGCCGCTTCAAGGCGATAGCGGATTTCGAATGGACCTGGCCGACCCAGATCCATCGCTCGACGGTGGAGCGCGTCTTCACGCTCGACTTCCTGACCCAACGAGAAACCGGCATCATCGTCGCCCCGAACGGGCTGGGGAAGACGATGCTCGCCACGAATCTCGTCCATCAGGCGATTCTCGCCGGCCACTCGGCACGCTTGATCACCGCAGCCGATCTGATTCTCGACCTGACCGGTCAAGAGACCGCGCGTGCGCTTCAGCGGCGGCTTCGCACCTATTTGCGCCCCAGCCTGATCGCCATTGACGAGATCGGCTACTTGGCCTATGACGCGCATGCCGCGGATCTGCTCTTCCAGGTGGTGAGCCGGCGCTACGAACAGAAATCGCTCGTGGTGACCACAACCCTACCCTTCAAACAATGGGACACCGTCTTCCCGAATGCGGCCTGCGCGGTTGCCCTGATCGATCGGCTGACCCACCACGCCGAGATCATCACGATGGTAGAAACGCAAACGCGCGTCTCCGCTGGATTCTGACGGTTCGCGTCGATCCCCTCGCGTCAGGACTCTTTCTCGTTCCTCAACATCGACGGGGACGTCGCCGCTGGTCGATGTCGGCGAAGTAGGCTTGGCCGCGTGTCAGCTGTTTGAGATCGCATGTCAATCGATCGGTGCCGCATAGCAAGCGTTACCCTGCGGCACGCCGCCCCGCGAGCAAGAGTGTGTTGCGAATGTCAGAACCCATGCTAAACCCATATGTAAGCAGTGACGCACATCTTCAGACATGACCAATACAGAGACAGCGCAATCAGTGAATAGCGAGACAGACGTCCTGTGCGGTATGTATCGGTTGACATTGATGAACAGACTGTGCCAGGCTGCCCGCGAGGGAGGTCCGCCACGATGCCAGGACGCCGTGCCGACAAGCGTCGGGCGCTCGAACACGAGGAGACGCTTCACCCTGCCCGCGCGCGGGTGCGTGCCGCGCCGTTCTGGGCGCATCCCGCGTTCTTCGACGCCCACGACGAGCTCCAGGTGAAGTACGAGATGCTGCGCGCACATTTTGTCGACGGACAGGCCGTGACGGCCGTGTGCGCGGCGTACGGCTACAGTCGACAAACCTTCTATTTGCTGCGCAAACGGTTTGCCCGACGCGGTCTGGCCGGGCTTCGCGATGGCCGACCGGGACCGGTGGGGCCCGTGAAGTGCACGCCGGAGGTAGTGGCGTTCTTTGAGGCCCAACGGACCGCCGATCCGACGGTGTCCGTCGTGGCGCTGGTGGATCGGCTCGCGCGAGACCAGGGCGTGCGACTGCATCGCCGGACCGTCGAGCGTCTCGTGGGGCATCACACGCGAAAAAAAAACGCTGCGCGTTCCTGATGCGAGCGCCGCCGTCCTCGAGGCCGCGAGCTTCTCGACGCTCGGTGGTGCCGCGCAAGCGACGTATGAAGAACGCCGGGCGGCGTTCCTGGCCTGGGCACGCCACGCGGCGTCGGCCGGCGAGTCGGGAGCACCGCCTGGCCTCGGAGCATGGGGCCTCGCTGGGCTGGTCACGCCCGGCGTGACCGGGTGGACGATCCAGCTGGTGGCCGCGCGCCGCCTCGGCGGTGGACCGGCGCGGTGGATGCGCGGAGACAGGCGTTGCTCGAGGCCTATCGTCTCGTGCTCCGGTTTGACGCGATCGCCGCGGAGCCTCAGCCACAGGAGGAGAGCGATGCGAGTGGCGTTGTATGCGCGGGTCTCGACGGAACGGCAGGAGCGGCAGGAGCGGCAGGGGACGATTGCCTCGCAACTGGATGCGCTCGGGCGTTTCGCGAAGGCGCATCAGCACGAGATCGTGGACACCTACGTGTGCGTGGATGACGGGGACAGCGGGACTCGTCTCGACCGGCCGGGACTCGACCGTCTCCGTGATGGCGCCGAGGCCGGGGCGTTCGACGGAGTCCTCATCCTCTGTCCCGATCGTCTCGCGCGCAAGTACGCCTATCAGGTCGTCATCCTCGAAGAACTCGAACGCTTCGGCGTGACGGTGACGTTTCTCGAACAGCCGCCTGGCGACGACCCGCACGCGCGCCTGCTCACGCAGATCCAAGGCGCCATCGCGGAGTATGAGCGCATGAAGATCACCGAACGGTACCGACGGGGCAAACTCTTTCGCGCCCGGCAGGGAGAGGTGATCTGCTGGAAAGTGCCCTACGGCTATCGACGCGTGGCGCGCCACGATGGCGTGCCCGCCCACGTCGTGATCTCGGAGGCTGAAGCGCAGGTGGTCCGACAGATCTTTACGTGGCACGTCCACGAGCATCTGAGCGTCCGGCAGATCGCGCTCCGCTTAACCGAGTCTGCCCATCCCACCGCCACGGGCCGCAGGCGCTGGGGGCCCAGCACCGTCACTCGCATGCTGCACAACGAAGCCTACATCGGGACGATGTACTTCAACCGGCACGAGTCGGTCGAGGGCGATCCAACAACGGCGTCGCGGCGCCGCCGGACCAAGAGTCGGACTCGACGCCGACCAATGAGCAAGTGGATTCCGCTCGCCGTGCCGCCGATCGTAGATCCCGATCTCTTTCAGCGGTCGCAGGCGATTCACGTCGACAACAGTCGTTTCAGCCCACGTCATCTGAAGTCGGGCCACTACCTGCTCCGCGGTCTGGTCCGCTGTCGCGTCTGCGACCTGGGCATGTCGTGTCACCGGATGCGTGGGCGCGACGGTACGTTTCACCACTACTACTATTGCGCGGGGCACGACATCCTGCGGGCGCGCACCGCGACCGGGCCGTGCTCCCAGCGAAATCTTCGGGCCGACGAATTAGATGCCGTCGTGTGGGCAGAGGTGCGGCGGCACCTCGAGCAACCGTCTCTGATCCTGGACGCGTATCCCACCTTGCAGACCGAGATCACGTCTCGGCCGCCCGATCACAGAATCGACGATGTCCGACATCTCCAGAAGAAGCTCGCGGAGCTGGACCGTGAGGCGCAGCGACTGCTCGACGGCTACCAAGCCGGCCTCATCCCGCTTGATCAGCTCAGACGGCGCCAAGGCCTCTTGGACCAACGACGGGTGCACGTGACGAGCAGTCTCGAGGCGCTTCAGCACGAGGAGGCAACCGCGCAGCAGCAGGCCCGCCTCCGGGTCACGCTGGAGAGTTTCACACGCCGCGTCTGTCAGGCGCTCGGCCTCCTGTCATTCGAACAGCGCCAGCAGCTGCTCCGAACGGTCGTCTCGCACGTGATGGTCGAAGCCGGCCGCATCGACATCCATTTCGCCATTTCCCGTCCTGACCCTCCCCAAGGCGAACGTGGCCAGGCTCATGGCAAGGTGTCAACGCTTTCTCGCTTGCGTTCCCACGATCACGATCGAGGGGGAGTCCTATCGCAAGCGAGAGGCCGAACAATCGCAGAAGGCCAAGCACGCACAGAAGCCGCCGCCGTCACAGAAGCCCAAGCCGTGATCGTCGACTCGCCGATCAGCGTCGGTCCAGATTTACGCGGTTTTGGGTAAGCGGCGACAATCCCGGATCCCCCCGGTGCACGGCGTAGATGACTCGATCGGCGCCCCGCGACGGCGCAGATGATCGTGGTACTGCCTCTGTTGTCAAGGAATCGTGGGGCTCCGTGAGGTGCCTGGGAAACCTCTGGGACCCACCTCTCCTGCGCTGACGCGACACTCGTCAGGCCCAAGGGTTTGACTTTAGCCCGCTTCACGAGAAGCCGATCGCAGCGTCGACGGCGTGCGTGTCGTAGGGTACTGGCGGAGCGCGGGGTGCCCGGGCCGGCGGCACCTCGGTCGGCAGACCGAGATGGCCCAGGATGCGCCGCGCGACCGCTCCGTCCTCGATCAGCGCGAGCAGCCGAAACCGTCCACCACACCGGGGACACTGGAGGACATCGAACCCGAAGCTGCGTTGCATCAACTGTGCCCACAACCAGTTCGACCCTGGCCGCCTGGCCGGTTCGACGGACGGGGGTGGTGCCACATGCGCCCCGGTGGCCCCCTCCGCGGTCGGCATGACGAGAGCGCCGTCCGCGGGGTCAGCCGTGGGCAGTGGCGTTCTTCCCCCAGTTGCTTCGAGACCGCACAGACGCGCCCGCCAGGCCGCATGTGCCGCAAGCACCCCGTAGTAC
>JBOGIN010000072.1:0-2066 GCA_050742275.1 Vicinamibacteraceae bacterium | reverse complement strand
GCGTCGAAGCGGCCGAGCTCGCGCTGGATCCGACTCTTGCGGCGGACACGCTTGGCTGGCGCGCAAGGGTCAGTGTCAACGAAATGATCGACCAGACCGTGGATTGGTGGCGCGTCTACCACGCGGGGGAGCACGTTCGTTCGACAATGATCGGACAGATCGCGTCCTACGAAGCCCGGCTCCACCAGTGAATCGACAAGTCCCTTTTCCCTGTCGGTCGTGCGGCGCCGCGGTCACAGATACCGTGCTCGACCTTGGCGAGCAGCCTCTGGCTAACACTTATCGAACCGCCGAGGAGCTCCATCTGCCGGAGCCCCGATATCCGCTGCGTGTTGCGAGGTGCCGCGACTGTTCCCTTGTTCAACTCGACCAGGTCGTCCCGCCGCCGGTCCTATTCAGCAAGTACGCGTACTTCTCTTCCGTTTCGACGAGCTGGGTCGAGCATGCACGGGTCTTTGCAGCAGGCGCGATCAAGCGGTTCGGTCTGACGGATCAGAGCCTAGTCTTGGAAGCCGCAAGCAACGATGGATATCTCCTCCAGCATTTCATTCGCGCCGGCATCCCGGCCCGCGGAGTCGAGCCCGCCAGCAACGTCGCCCAGGAGGCCATCGCCCGTGGCGTTCCGACAGATGTCGCGTTCTTTGGCCTCGAGTACGCCCGCCACCTTGTGGCGAGTCGACGGCGAGCGGACCTTATCGTTGGCAACAACGTCCTCGCCCACGTACCGGCGCTCAACGACTTTGTCGGTGGCCTCGCCGCCGCACTCGAACCGGGCGGTACGATCTCGCTGGAGTTCCCGCACCTGCTGCGATTGGTCGAGCAGGCTGCCTTCGACACCATCTACCACGAGCACACGACCTATCTCTCGATCATCGCGCTGGAACCTCTTTTCGATCGCCACCGTCTGCGTCTCATCGACGCTGAGGATCTGTCGACCCACGGCGGCAGTCTTCGCGTTCTAGCGGTCCATGCCGATGATCCCCGAGACCGGAGTCCGCGCCTCGCCGAGATCGCAGAGCGAGAACGCGCCGCGGGTCTTCACAGCGTGGAGGCACATCGCCGGTTCGGGGAGCGCGTGAAGCTGAGCCTGCGGTCGCTCCGGACGCTGCTCGACGAAGCCCGTCGCACCGGGCTAGGCATCGCGGCATACGGCGCCGCGGCCAAGGGGAACACTCTTCTCAACGCATCCGGCGCCACGACCCGAGACATCCCGTACGTGGTGGACCGTAGCCCGCACAAGCAAGGGCGGTACCTGCCTGGAAGCGGCATTCCCATCTACCCTCCCGAGAAACTGGCCGAAACGAAGCCGCGCTACGTCCTCGTCTTGCCCTGGAATCTGCTCGACGAGATCCGGGAGCAGAACAGTGGCATCCGGCGATGGGGAGGGCGATTCGTCACTGCGATACCAGAGGTTCGCGTGTGGGATTGACGTTCCGCCGGACGAAGTTGGCGGACGCCTACGTCGTGGGACCCGACCGGCATGAGGACGACCGGGGTGCGTTTACGAGGACGTACTCAGAAGACGAGTTCGTCGCTCAGGGCATTGCATTCCATGTGGTGCAGACCAGTGTCTCGTTCAACAGGCATGAGCGCACGCTGCGTGGCCTCCACATGAGAGACCCCGAAGATGACGAAGAGCGCCTCGTGCGCTGCACCGCCGGTGTGGTCTTCGATGTCATTGTCGACATGCGTCAGGCATCACCGACGTTTCTGCAGCACTTCTCGATCGAGTTGACGGCCGCGGAGCAACTTAGCCTGTTCGTGCCTCGGGGCTTCGCGCACGGCTTCATCACGCTCGCCCCCGAGTCGGAGATGCTCTACTACATGTCGCGGGCCTATCGACCCTCGGCCGACCGCGGGATCCGGTGGGATGATCCCACCATCGCCGTCCCTTGGCCGGTGGCCCCAGCGATCATGTCATCCCGTGATCGGCACCTTCCCTACTGGCCGCGACTCAAGTAGAGATGCCGCTGGAACAGCCTTCGCGCTTCTGGAGGCGATTGAGCTCAACCGACGCAGACGATCTACGGGAGGTTGTCCCGTAGCCCGTGGAATTTGAAGGCGGT
>JBOGIN010000071.1:0-4921 GCA_050742275.1 Vicinamibacteraceae bacterium | reverse complement strand
TTCATATACAATTCGACATATCTCTGCTGGGAAAGGAGTGCCAGAGAACATGCGGGGAGACGCCCGCTAGCTTCGGACCTTGGCGTGCGAATCCTTCGACTGCTCTGGCTGACCGGACTCATCCTCGCGGCGGCTCGCTCCGGGCACGCCGAGCGCCTCCCCGTGACGGTCTACACGGTAATGCACGGCCTCGGGAGCAACGTCGTCACCTGCGTGCGGCGCGACTCACGCGGCTTCATGTGGTTCTGCACCTCAGACGGGCTCACCAGATTCGACGGCTCCAGCTTTGTCACATACGGCGTCGCTGATGGCTTGCCCCACCCGGCGGTCAACGACCTCCTCGAGTACTCGGCGGGCATCTATTGGCTGGCCACCAACGGGGGTGGCGTCTGTCGTTTCGACACGACCGCCCACTCGTCTGTGTCGAGCGCCAACGCCGGCCGCGATGCGCGTCGCGTCACCACGTATCGCGTTGGGACTCACGGCGCCAGCAATCGCGTCAACGTGTTGCTGCGAGATCGGCGCGGACGGATCTGGGCCGGAACCGATCGCGGGCTCTTCTACATCGATGAGGGACGTGGCGACCGGATCGTCCGCGCGGCCCATCCCGCCAGCGGAGTCCTGCGAGAAGCGGAGGTCACCAGCCTGCTCGAGGATCAGCACGGCCAGGTCTGGGTCGGCACGCAGCGCGGGCTTGTCGGAATCACGTCGAGTGGTGAGTTGATCGACTACGGCGCGACGATTCCCACGGTCAACCAGCTCGTCAGAGGGCTCCTATTGGACCGCTCGGGCCGGTTGTGGATTGGGTCGGCGATGGGACTAACGCTGTTGACGCCTGGCAAGGGTGGGTGTGCGCGAGTCTCGGACCAAGCGTCCCGTGAAGAAGCGGGCCAGGGTTGCAGGATCCAAGTTTTTTCAGGTGAGTCGGTGTCTGCGCTCTACCAGCACAGCGACAATCAGGTCTGGATGACTGGCATGGGCCGGTTGACGCGGTTCGATGGACGGAGGTTCCGGAGCTACACCGAAGGAGATGGGCTCGTCGATCACTTCTTGCGTGCCCTCGGCGAAGACGGTGCTGGAAATCTCTGGGTTGCCACGGACAACGGCCTCCTGCGCATCGCGGGCCACGGGTTCGTGACCTACGATCGTGCTGATGGCCTCGACCGGCCGCCGGTCGAGGCGCTCTTCGAATCGAGGTCTGGCGAGCTCTGTGTCGTGCTCGGCGGTGGGTCGCGCATCGCCTGCCTGATGGGCAATCGCTTCGAAACCATTCCGGTCAACCTGCCCAAGACGGTGGGCGGAACCTGGGGCAGCACACAGACAGCGTTTCAAGACAGCGTCGGAGAGTGGTGGGTTCCGAGCGCACAGGGCCTCTATCGATTTCCAGCCGGCAATGTCCAGACGCTCCACCGTGCGCAGCCTATGGCGGTCTACACCACTGAGGATGGCCTCGCTGGCAATCTGATTTTTAGATTATTCGAAGACTCCCGTGGCGACATCTGGATCAGCACGAGCGGAGGACCGCGCGATGCGCTGAACAGGTGGGAGCGTGCGACTCGTCGCCTTCATCGCTACACAGAAAGAGACGGCCTCCCCTCCAGGGAAGGACCGACGGCCTTCGCGGAAGACCGCACCGGGAACATCTGGCTTGGGTGGTACAACGGTGGAGTGACGCGCTACCGCGACGGGCGGTTCACGCGGTTCACCGCGGACGCCGGCGTACCGCCTGGAACCGTGCGCGTGCTGCTGGTTGACCACGCCGGTCGGTTGTGGCTCGCCACCACTGCGGGCGGCCTCTCGCGCGTCGACCACCCGGACGCGGCAGCGCCGCGCTTCGTTCGCCCGATCGCTCTCGATCGCCTGGGAGGCAGGACGATCTATTCACTGGTCGAAGATCGCTTTCATCGCTTGTACGTCGGATCGGCCCGCGGACTCTATCGTATCGATCCCCGCACCGGTCAATTCCGACACTACACACGCGCCGACGGCCTCGCGGACGTCGGCGTCTACGAGGCGTTTCGCGACCGCAACGGTACGCTCTGGTTCGGCACACGCTCGGGTGTGTCCCAGTTCGTGCCGGAGGAACGCGAGCCGGTCGAATCGCACCGGGTCTTCATTGGCCGCGTGAACGTCGCGGGGGAATCCTTCCCGCTCTCCGATCTCGGTGAGGAGACGGTGTCTCTCCCAGATCTTTCAGCGAACCGAAACCAAGTTCAAATCGAGTTCTTCGGCCTCGCGTTTGGCGTGGGACGGTCGCTGCGCTACCAGTATCGGCTCGATGGCGTCGATCAGGGCTGGAGTCCGCCGACCGACCAGCGCGTGGTCAACTACCCGCGGATTGCGCCAGGACAGTATCGCTTTCTCGTGCGTGCGGCGACCGGTGGGACCGGAGCGGCCCACTCCGCGTCGGTGAGCTTTCGGATTCTTCCTCCGGTGTGGCAGCGCTGGTGGTTCGTCACGCTCTGCGCCGTGGCTGGCGCCGCGCTGATGGTGGGCGGCCATCGCTATCGTCTCTCGCGCGTGCTCGAGCTCGAGCGCGTGCGGACCCGCATCGCCACGGATCTGCACGACGACATCGGTGCGAACCTTTCCAAGATCGCCCTGATGAGCGGCGTCACCGCTCAGCAAGTCGCCCCCAGCTCTCCCGAGCTGGCCGGTCGGCTGTCGTCAATCGCCGGCATCTCGCAAGAGTCGGTCGACTCGATGAGCGACATCGTCTGGGCGATCGACCCGCACAAAGACCGGCTCCACGATCTGGTGCTGCGCATGCGGCGGTGCGCCAGCGATCTCTTCACGGCGAGCGGCACCGCGTTTCGCTTCGAGGCGCCCGTCGAAGACGCTGACCTGCCCCTCGGTGCCGACTTGCGCCGCGAGCTCTTTCTCATCTTCAAAGAAGCCGTCAACAATGTCGTGCGTCACGCCGCATGCACGGCGGCTGAGATCGAGCTGCACGTCGATGCCGGCCTGCTTACCCTGGTGATTGCGGACAATGGCAAGGGGTTTCGTCCTGACGAGATAGACGAGGGGAACGGCTTGGTGAGCATGCGGCGCCGGTCCCGCGCGCTCCGAGGCGAGTTGCGCATCGCGTCGTCACCACACGAGGGCACGCGCATCACCCTGCGCATCCCGCTCCGTCGAAAGCTACGTACGTAGGTGGTGACGCAATGGGCCACGCGCGGCCAAGCTGTGATCCTGTGACCGCGTGAGATCATCATGTCCGAGGATACCCCACACACCGAGCCTTCTTGTACCGGCGCGTCAGCCATCCGCGTAGCCATCGTCGAGGATCAACGAGAGATTCGCGAATACCTCGCCACGCTGCTCGACGACACGCCTGGTTTTCGTTGTTCGGGATCCTATCGATCGATGGAAGCGGCCCTGGACCCGCTGCTCGGCGATCCACCCGATATCGCGTTGCTCGACATTGGGCTGCCAGGAATGTCTGGCATTGACGGTGTCCGGCGCCTGGCCGCCGTTGCCCCGACGATCTCCTGCTTGATGCTGACGGTCTACGAGGATGACGCGCGTATCTTCGAAGCGCTGTGCGCCGGCGCGTGTGGGTATCTGCTCAAGAAGACGTTGCCGGCGCGGATTCTGGAGTCCCTCAAAGAGGCGGTTGCCGGCGGCGCGCCGATGTCACCGGAGGTGGCGCGCCGTGTCATCACACTCTTTCGCGACATCCGGCCCCCAGCACAAGCCGACCACAACCTCACGCCGCACGAGATCCGGCTGCTCCGTCTCTTTGCCGACGGCTACAACTACAAGACCGCCGCCATCGAGCTTGGCGTCACGGTGCACACGATCTCCTTCCACCTGCGCCGCATCTACGAGAAGCTCCAGGTCCATAGCAAGACCCAGGCGGTCGCCAAGGCGCTGAGCCATCGCCTTCTGCGGTGACTCGACCAGCCGCACCACACGGTTCCTACGTGCATGCGTTGGCGTAGGTTTTCACAGGATCACGTGTACATGTCCCGGTAGTGCCGATACCAGTCGCTCTGGAAGCGCTCGTCGGGATCGTAGCGGCGCTTCAGGCGGAGACAATCGGCGAACCGCGGATGGCACGCCTTGAGTTGAGCAGGGGTCGCCCAACGGTGGTACGTCAGGTAGTAGCTACCGCCGTGGCGCACGGCATGGTCGATGAGACGACGGAAGGCCTCTGCGGCCCGGTCGAGCCCTTGCGGCGTGTGCGTGGCGTGGATGTTGAAGATGATGCAGGCCCACGGCTCTCTCGCCCACGAGAGCAGACTCTCCTCGTCGCGCTCGATAAGACGTATCGTCCCATAGACGACATCCGTGCGGTTCTCGATGATGTCGCGGCGGGCCTCGTCCATGAACGTCGCCAGGGCGGCGCGTGGAACGTAGATCTCGGTGATCATCTCAGTCGCTCGATCGGCCGCGCCCAGCTGGCGATCGAGTGCCGCGTGATAGTCGTCCATGTAGACGCTCATCTGATGGAGATCCGACCAGTAGAGCTGCCCCGACGTCGAGAGGTAGTAACTGGCGTACATGTCGAACGCTCGCCGCTTGTCCACGTGCCCCAGATACAAGAGCCGGCGCCAATCGTCTATGCCGAGCTCCTTCTGGCTCTCGGGCATGGGTCGGGTGTCGTCGACCGGTCGATAGCAGGAGAAGACGCCCTTACGGAGCAGATCGCCGGACGCCGCGTCGGTGGCGTACTGGAAATCACCGTAGAGAAAGCCTTCGCCAATGCGCCGGTCGAAGGCCCTCATGAGCCCGTCTGCCGGAATGACCTGGACGACCCGTTCGAGCTTCTGCCGCCTGGCAAGCCGCAGCGTCACCGACGTGACGACACCGAAGAGCCCATAGCCGCCGATGACGAGCTGGAAGAGCTCGGGGTTCTCGCGGCGGCTGCACCGCCGCTTGGTGCCGGCAGCATCCACCAGTGAGAACGCTTCGACGT
>JBOGIN010000070.1:0-2393 GCA_050742275.1 Vicinamibacteraceae bacterium | reverse complement strand
GAGTAGCGGGGGCGGGATTCGAACCCACGGCCTCCGGGTTATGAGCCCGCAAGACCTATGCCGCTTGGGCCAGCAGCGGCCCGAGCACCTCGTCGACGTACTTGGTGTCCGTGTACTCCCACACTCGGCACACCTTTCCGTCGCGCAGCCGGAACAGTAGGTGGTAGGCGTTGTTGTAGACGCTGCCGTTCAGCAGCTCGCTCGAGCCCTCGAAATGGACCGCGACGCGGTCCTCCTCGGCAGTCACGTCCAAGATGTCGAAGCGCAGCCCGTTCTTCGTCGCCTGGAACAGTCCCTCCGCGAGCTCGACGAGATCGTCGAGAGTGCGGACGCCGGAAAGCACGCTCGTTCCCATCACCTCGTGGACCACGTCGTCTGTGACGAGGGCTTTGAACGCCTCGATATCGCCGCTGCCCACCGACTCCAGCCAGCGGATCGCAATCGCCTTGTTGTCTTCCATGGCTGGCTCTCCTCTCGGTCCTGAAGGCGGCGCATACCGCCGCACGACTGCCTATGCCGAAAGTAACCGCGCAGAGTCGGTCAGCCAATGCTCGTTTCAGCCCCGTCATTGCGATTTGCGGCCAGTAGTAATCTCGGCTGGTGCTCAACAGCGAGCTCCCTCGGCCTACGAGAGGCGCGCAGCTCCTCCTTCGACTCGGAACTGAATCGGGCCTGACGGCGGAGCAATGCCTGCACGAGACCGGCCTGACCGAGTCGCTGCTCGCCGACCCCGTTGCGGAGATCTCTGCGGGGCAGGAGCTGGCTCTCGCCTGCAATCTCGTAGCGGCGCTCGAGCCGGGCATCGGCCTCGAGGCGGGCGCACGCTGCACGATCGAGATGTTCGGCATGTTCGGGTTCGCGTGCATGAGCGCGCCGACGCTCCGGGAGACGATTGAGCTCGCGCTGCGCTACCAGGACCTCGGCTTCACGCTGGCCGAGGCCAGGCTCGCGGCGGAGGACGATCTCAGCTTCATCGAGGCCGACACATCACGGCTGCCCGACGAGGCCCGCCGCTTCGCCGCCGATCATTGCGTCGCGACGGCATGGGCGGCCCTACGCGACATCACGGACAAGATCGAGGTCGCCGCCATCGAGCTCGATTACGAGCAGCCCGACGACGTGGAGCGCTATCGCCGCATGTTCGGCAAGACGCCGCGATTCGGCCAGCCGACAGCCCGCATCGGCTTTCACAACCGGACCCTCGACCGCCCGCGTGAGCTCGTCGACTCCGAGGCGATGCTCTCCTGTGAGCGTGAGTGCGCGGAACTGCTCGCGCGGCGCGCGGCGCTGGTCGGGACGTCTGGCCTCGTGCGCGACCGCCTCATGCGTGCGACCGGTCCGATCCCGTCGATGCGTACGGTCGCGTCCGACCTGTACATGTCCGCCCGCACGCTGCGTCGGCGCCTCGAGCTCGAGGGCACGTCGTTCCGCGAGATCACCGTCGAAGTGCGCCAGCAGCGCGCGGATGCCCTGCTGACCGAGGGTCTCTCAGTCGGTGAGGTCGCCTACCGCCTCGGCTACGCCACGAGCTCGGCATTCGTCCATGCCTACAAGCGCTGGCATGGGGTAACGCCTGGGAGCAGCGCCCAGCCGCAGGCTCAGTCGAGATAGAAGACGATCGCGGTCGGCGCGTCCGGGTGGTCGGCGAGCGGGCCCGGATGGAAGAACACGCCATTGCGCGCAAGAAACCGCGCCAGTCGCGGGTATCGATCCCAGTAGCTCGCGATCGCCTGCTCCGTGCCCTCACGGCTGAGGAACTCGTGGCGCGGCTCCTTGTAGACCACGCCGGCTATCTCGAGGCTCACCGCGGGCGCGGCCTTGAGATTCTTGTACCACTGGGCGCGCTTACCGTACGCCACGATGTAGGTGAGGCGACCGCTCTCCGGGCTCCCGTCGGCCGTCTCGACGATCACGGTGTGGGGCTTCCCGCTCTTGCGGCCCCGGTGAGTGATCATCGCGAACCTCTTGCCGTAGAGGCGACCGAGGCGCAGCTTGAAGATCCATTTGGGGATCAGGTTGATCGCCCAGAGCAGCCTGCCCGGCTCCCGCTCGATGTGCGTGATTTGCCGTGCGTCCGGCCTTTGCTCCAGGTCGGTCATCTGGCCTGTCTCACCGCCCTCGCTCAAGCCCGTCATGCGGCTGAGACGGCGTCGAGCTTGAGTGGAGCCACGCCAAGCCGCTCACGGATCTCCGATGCGAGCAGGTTCCAGCGCTCTGCATTCGCCGGCTCAGCTGCATTGGCGAAGTTGAACAGCGAGATCTCGTTGATCCCGGCGTCGACGTAAGTCTGCAATCGCGCCGTCACCCGCTCGGGGTCGCCCCAGACGCAGGTGTGGTCGAGGATCTCGTCCGGGACGCTGTCGACGAGCTGGGCAGCTTGTTCGGCCGTTACC
>JBOGIN010000069.1:0-4433 GCA_050742275.1 Vicinamibacteraceae bacterium | reverse complement strand
AGTGAATATACTTCATTATGTGGTATATTCGCAATTGAGGGGAGATGCCATGCACCTCAAGAAGAGAGTCATGAAGCGGGCGTTCTGCATGCCCAAGGGCCTCGTCGGGCGCATCGGTGGTCGGCTCATGTCACTGGATCGTGAGCTGCCCGCGTGGGTCCTGAACCGGCTGGAGCTGCGACCGTCGGATTCGTTGTTGGAGATCGGCCCGGGACCTGGAGTGGGGGTCGAGCTCGCCTCCACGCGAGCCTCTCGCGGCCGGGTTGTGGGGGTCGACCCGTCCGAGACGATGCTCTCCATGGCGCATCGCCGAAACTGCACACACATCGAATCGGGTCGCGTCGAACTCCGACTCGGGACCGTCGACGACCTGCCCTTCGACGATGACACGTTCGATGCCGCAATGGCGATCAACTGTCTCCACTTGTGGCCGGATTCCGTGCGCGGCCTCAAGGAGCTGGCGCGAATACTGCGACCTGGCGGCCGTGTCGCCGTGGCGATCAGTCGGTTCTCGTACGTGTCACCCGACGCATTCGAGACGCAGCTCCGCGAGAGCGGCTTTACTGACATCAGCATTCACCAAGGCGACCGGGGTACCTGTGCTCTCGGGCGCGTGGGACCCTGATCGATGTCCTGAGTCGTTGCCGAAAACCACAGGCTGCCGGAGGCGAGATGCTGACGAGCGGTGTTCGATCGCTGCAGAGGCTCGTTGATTCCGTCGCGCGGAAACAGGAGAGGTTCTGGCGGGACTTGCTTCCGTGGGCGCTGGTACCGTCCTGCTCGCCGTGTTCTTTACGTTCAGCTCCATTGGTTTTCTCACCGACCTCATGGCGCTGCACGATGGGCAGCGCTTCTCGAGCACGATCTACCATGCGGTCGTCGCCGGCTCGTGTGCCGCGGCATCCGCGTGGACAGCGATGAGACGCGTGCGTTGGCTGCCGTTCGCTGTCGTGTTTCAGCTCGCGCTGATCTTCCCGCTGCGAAATCTTGTGAATCAAGCGGGCGCACAATCGGCCACTGAGCTGACGCTCGCGACGAGGCTCATGTTCGACATGGTAGGCAGCCTGGTCGGCGTAGACCTCGGATACATCCTGTTCATCGTGTTCTTCGTCCGCGCAGGCGCACGACTGGCCGATGTCCAGGCCGAACTACGCCTAGCGCGTGTGATCCATCAGACGCTCGTGCCACCGATCGCGTGCAGGCTGGGACGCTTTGAGTTCGATGGCGGTTGGCACTCAGCGGGTCACGTCGGCGGCGATCTCCTCGATGTCATTCCAGTAGCAGATCACTGCTGGGTTGCCTACGTCGCCGACGTTGCGGGCCATGGCGTGCCATCGGCCCTCTTGACTGGAATGGTCAAGAGTGCCATGCGCGTGCGTCTGATGACCCCTGGTTCGCTGTCGGACGTTGTCGCAGACCTCAATCGAATCGTATGTGATCATTCGGCGCCGAATGTCTTCGTGACGCTTCGTCGGTGCACCGCGTGCGAGCTCTGTGGCGCTCGTCAGGAGCGAGCCGAGGTAGACGTAGAGCATCGTGCCTGGCAGCATGCCAATCCAGGAGGCGAGCACATAATCCCCCAGTCGCACCCGGGTCAGGCCGAGCGCATAATTCAACGGCCTGAACGGGAACAGTGGTGACAGCCGCAACAGCAGAACGATCTTGAAGCCTTCACGACCGACGGCCTGATCGATGGCCTCGACGCGGCCGACGCCTGCCATCCGTTGTTGCAATCCAGCGCCGAGCCGCCGTCATGCCGAGAGCAAATGCGGCGGTCGCGGCGGCCACGCTCACGGGTGACACGAGGCGCGTGCCAACGACTGGGCCGTAAGCGAACCCGGCACCGAGGGTCAACACGGAACCTGGCAGTAGTGCAACGGTCACCCGATATAGAGCAGCGCAAACGCGAGCGCGTCGATGATGCCGGCGCCTCTAATCCAGGACACGAGGCTGACGGCTCTCGGCGACGGGAAGGCGGAACACCGCCACCAGCATGCCTACAACGACGATGAGCGATAGCAGGATGTTCGTGCGCGCCGACACACCGACACTCTTCAGACGAGACGCCGTCCCGTCTGTCGGGCGGCTCCTCCGCTGAGTCCCACCTGACCTCGGATCGTTACGCATGCGGGCCAGGTTCTGTCGCGGGGTGTTTCTCAGAACAACAGCACGAACTTCAACCGGACCTGCCGGTCGACACTGTTGGCGAACTCGCGGAGTGTCGGGCTGCCGGCGTTGTTCTGCACATCTCGCGAATTGAAATGGTTCGTCAGATTGAAGAATTGGAGACCGACGCGCGCCTGGCGCGTCTTCGTGAGTGGGATTCCCTTCGTGGCCTGCCGCCGTGGGTCTGGCTTCTCAAGGAAGCAGCGTGCGTGCCGCCGCAGCAACGATGCTCGCTTTCGGAGGAGGTGCAGCGATTCCGCTCCTCGCGATTGCGTATGGATCCCGTCGCATCCTCGGCCACGGTTCCGGCATTCTCCGCGTGGCGGCGACAAGTCGGTCACTCCTCGGCGGCACCCTGGCCGCGGTTAGCGTGGCGATTCTCTTCGGCCTGGACAAAACACTCGAGACCATCCTTCTGGACTGGCTGCCTACCTGGTGGGTTGACGCCATCACGCGCCTCTAGCGACCAACCTGTCTTTCGCCGATATACTGACGGTTTGGTCGCTGGCGGATCGCGGCCTCGCTGCGTCAAGGGGGCGCTGACACTCCTTATGAGCAACGCGGAGTCGGAACTGCTCGAGCAATTGCTCGCGGGCGATGAGTCCGCCTTTGAGCGGTTGGTCAACCAGTATCATGACCGGCTCCGCCGACTCGCCCGCGTGTACGTCCGGACCGACGCCCTCGCTGAGGATGTCGTGCAGGAGACGTGGCTGGCCGTGCTGCGAGGCCTTCACCAGTTCGAGCGACGTTCGGCGCTGCGCACCTGGAACTTCAATATCCTCGCAAACCGGGCGAGGACGCATGCGGTGCGAGAGGGCCGCTTGATGCCGTTCTCAGATTTGGAGCTCCGGGCGGGCCACACGCCTGACGCCTCGGAGACCTCCTGGTTCGACGCCCACGGTCGGTGGCGAGAACCGCCCGCCCCGTGGAGCTCGAATGATCCAGAGACACTGGCCCTGCGTCAGGAGGTTCAGCAGGCGCTGGATGCGACGATCGACACCCTTCCTCCTGGCCAGCGGGCGGTGATCATTCTCCGGGACATCGAGGGCGTCCCGGCCCACGAAGCCTGTAACATCCTCGAGATTTCCGAGACCAATCAACGTGTGCTCTTGCACCGCGGCCGGACGCGCATCCGGCGTGCCCTCGCGGCGCTTCTGGAGCGACGTTGATGATGTGGAAGCGCTGCGAACCATGCTGACCTGCAAAGACGTGACGGAGCGGCTCACCGCGTATCTCGAACACGACCTGTCGTGGTGGGAACGCATGCAGTTCCTGTTTCACCTGGCGATGTGCAGGTTCTGCGGCCGCTATGTGTCACAAATGCGCACCACGCTGGCGGTGCTTCGCAGACTGGCCGAGCCGAGTACGGGAGCCCGCTCCATCGACCCGTCGTTGCGAGAGACGTTTCGGGCGTCGCATCAAAATTCAAACCGCGCACCCAGTTGAAGCGCCACATATCGCACAATGGTGAGCTCGTAATCGCGGCCCTCCCAGCGGCCATTGGTCGGCCAGAAGAACGTGAAGCGGATCGGCGCGCGCTGGTCCGGCGCCACGGCGATGTCCACGAGCTCGATCCCGAGAGCCGCGTCGGCGCTGACGCGGTGTCCTCGATGGTCTGCGAGTCGTCCCGCGACCACCGCGGCCGAAACGACGCCGGCGCCGGGACGCGTAGCGTTCCGCCGGCCTTCAACGAGCGAACCCGCCGGTTCGGCTTCCAGATTTCCAGCGCGTGTCGGTCGGTGGAGGTTCGGTAGCGCGCGGCCACCTCCGGCACCCTCCCGCCGATACGGAACAACCGCCCGAGCCAACGTCGCATCGGGCAAATCGTTCGAGCAGGTCCGCGACGCCATCAAGTCGCTCGTCGCGAAGAACGGCATGGTGGTGATGGCGGAGGTCGACCAGGGCAAGATCTCGACACAAAGATCGCCGGCTTGGCGGCGATGGCGGCAAAGTAGCCGGTGGGGGAGCGACGGTCGACCTCCGACCCGCCGTCGCTCCACCTAGGATCGCAAGGAAAGTATCATGTTGTTTTGCCTCTTCATTCTTGTCGCGGCGTCGATGGGGCCGCTCGCATTCCCGATGGCGCAGCTCGGGTACGCGTCGCTTCACGATCTCGCGGTCGTCGCGATACTTCCTTCGATCGCCGCACTGCTGGCCATCTGGGTCGCATCACGCCGCAGCCAGCCCGAAGTCGCGAGCATGTTACGCCGCGGGCTTGTCGCCGGTGTGCAGCGTGTGTGCGCCGCATCGCGCCTGCCGTCTGTCAT
>JBOGIN010000068.1:0-2731 GCA_050742275.1 Vicinamibacteraceae bacterium | reverse complement strand
CAATGGTTCTCCCTGCAGGCGGCGTTGCTGACCGAGCGGCTGATCGAGGAGGCAGGTATCGATCTCATCGAGGGGCAGGAATGGGAAGCGCCGCTGTACTACCTTCTGTTACGCCGCGCCCTCGGCCTGGGCCCCAAGCGGCAGCCGCCTTGCTTCGTCCACCTGCACTCGCCGGTCGAGCTCATCGTGCACTTCAACGGGTGGGATATCTCCAGGCCGGGGTTCATCACCAGCAAGCGCATGGAGGACTACTGTGTCCGTGCCGCCGATGCCTTGCTGTGTCCGAGTGACTTCCTCGCACGTGAGCGTGAAGCCCGCTATCGGCTGCCGCGCGGCAGCGTGCAGGTGATCAGTCTGCCCATCGGGCACACCCCGCTCATCCCACGCGACCTCGATACGTGGGAGCGCGGCAGCATCTGCTACGTCGGGAGGCTCGAGCCGCGGAAGGGGGTGATCGAGTGGGTGGATGCCGCGGTCCGAGTGGCGTCGGAAACACCGTCGGTCGTTTTTGACTTCATCGGCTCGGACATGCCGGCCGGTCCCTTCAACACGGACGTGTCGATGCGCCGCTATCTCGAAGCGCGCGTTCCACGGGCCTTGCGGCGCCGATTCCGCTTTCACGGCTCGGTGCCACGGGAGCGGATTCCCTGGCTCCTGGCGCGTGCGCGTGCAGCCGTGGTGCCCTCCCGCTGGGAGAACTTTCCCAACACCTGCATCGAGGCAATGGCGACGGGATTACCCGTGATCGCCACGCGTTTTGGCGGAATGGCCGAGATGGTGGAAGACGGTGTCAGCGGCTGGCTCGCCGACAGCACCGACGTTTCGTCCATGGTGCCGGAGCTGTCAAAGGCGCTGCGGCGTTGCCTGGCGTCGACACCGGAGCAGCGGCAGGCGATGGGAACGGCGGCAGTTTCCAGGATACGCCGCATATGCGACAACCGCCGCACGATCGAAGCGCATCTGGCATTTCGGGCGCGGATCGCTCACGACGGCAGTGCGCGGTCTGGAACGGCCTCGCTCGATACCGCTCCGGTGCGGGCCCGTGGGACAAGGCCAGCCGCAGCCGGCCTCCGGCAGGGGATCGGTGTCATCGCGCGCGTTCCTCCCGGGGCCGACGGTCAGGCGCTGCTCGATAGCGTGAAGCGACAGAGTCGCGAGCCCGTTGTGCTGGTCGTCACCGGCCGGCAGGACCCCGCCTTGCAAACGCAGACGAGCGCGTGCGGTGGAACGTTTCTGCCAGTCGCAGCCGACGAAGCGGGCCCTGAGTGGAACGCGGCCTTTGCCCAAGCCTCCGCTTCGGTATCGCCGGTGGGATGGATGTTCCTCGATGACAGCGATCGGCTCCAGCCGGACGCGTTGGAGCGGCTGGAAGCGGTGCTTCTGGCATTACCGGACGTGGGCCTTGTCTCCTGCTGGACGGGCATCGAGGAGAAGCCCGCTCGAATGTTTGCGCTGCCGAACCCGGAGATCCCGTATCAGTGGCTCGCCAACGATGCGGCGCGCGCCACGGTGTTCCGCGCCGAGGCCCTCCCGCCCTCGGCGCCGTTCGGGCCGAATCCCATCCGGGGCGCCGAGCTTTGGGAGCTGACGCTGTTGGTGCTGCTCCAGGGGTGGGCCGGCGTCACGTACCCCGCGATGCTCGCGCAGCGTGCGCGCGACGACTTCAGGCTGCAATGGTCGGATGCCGTCACGTTTCGTGAGCGCCGCGTCGAGCTGGCGCGGCGGCACGCCGTGGCGTTGGCAGAGGACGTCCCAACACTGATCGATCTCTACGTTCCGGCCCCGGCCGAGCCGCTCGCCGTACCGTCCGCGTGGCAGCGGTGGCGCAAGGCTCCGTTGGGCCGTCGGCTCACGCGCTTGATCACACGTGCACAGCTCATCGGCCAGGCCGTGCAGCGCCGGCTCCGCCGGCCGGTCCCAGGAAGCCAGCTCACCGTCGCGAAGCACAAGGAAACACCGTGACGCGGCCGCGCATATCGGTGGTTGTCTGCACGCACAACCGTGCGCGCTTCCTTCGCGACGCCTTGCGGAGCGTCGTGGATCAGGATTTCCCGCGTCCTGATTACGAGGTGATCGTCGTCGACAACGCATCGAGCGACGACACCGGACAGGTCGTCGCCGATTTTCGAATCCACGGCAACGTCCGATACGTGCACGAGCCGACCCTCGGTCTGAATCATGCGCGCAACACGGGATGGCGTGCGGCAGAGGGCGAATACGTCGCGTACTTTGACGATGACGCGCTGGCCGGGCCTGGCTGGCTGGCGGCGATTCGCGACGGGTTTGCCGCAGCCGATGGACCGGCCATTATCGGTGGCCGCGTCGATCCCATCTGGGAAGTAGAACGGCCCGCCTGGCTGTCCGACGGCGCCGCGACGGCGCTGACCATCGTCGATTGGGGGGCCACCGCACGGCCGCTGGCCAAGGTCCCCCGCGAGTGGTTGACCGGGGTGAATTTCGCGATGCCGGTCTCGTTGCTGAGAGAGCTGGGCGGTTTCGACTCACGTCTGGATCGGGTTGGCAATCGCCTGCTCTCGAACGGCGACATTCTCATTCAGCGCCGGGCTCAGCAGCGCGGCTACCCTTGCTTGTATCATCCGGAGATGCGGGTTAGGCACATGGTTCCGGCGTCCCGCCTGACGCAACACTGGTTCGTGAGCCGCTACTACTGGCAGGGAATGTCGGATGCCGCCATGGAGATGATCGAGACCGCGCCGACGGTGATCAAGCG
>JBOGIN010000067.1:0-4924 GCA_050742275.1 Vicinamibacteraceae bacterium | reverse complement strand
GGCGCGGTGAGCGTGAGCATCAGAGCGGCGGCCGCCGCGTACACGACGCGACAGGCGGACATGCGGGTGAAGAAGGCCAGAGAGCGTGCGACCATGATGAGACTCCTCTTGTAACGGTTGTCATACGTGTGAACGGTCACATGGGGATCGAGCGGCTGTCGTATCCGACATCCGGCGCCTCCACGGATCGTCCCCCGACACGCTCACGGGGGACTCAGGCGATAGACGCGAAAGAAGCCGGCGTCCACCGGCAGTACGTCGACTCTGCCGAAGCCAGCCGCGCCGGCGAGCGTCCGGACGGCTTCCGCGCGAATCACGGTACCGATGGCGGCCGATGGCGACTCTGACAACGACACGGGCAGACAGTGGACGATGCTCCAGCCGTACATGAGTCGCTCGATGTCGTCACCCGGCGCGTGGAAGCGATCTGCCACCTTTTCGTCAGCGACGATGACGGAGCCGCCGGGCGCGAGCGTTTCGCGCAGCGCTCGCAGGACGTCGGCCGGGCGCGCCATGTCGTGGAGCGCTTCGAGCACGAGGATCAGATCGAACGGACCATGGTCCGCGATCTCGACGGCATCGCGAACCTCGAACCGAGCCGCGACCTGCTGGGCGGCGGCGTTCTCCCTGGCGTCGGCAATGGACGCCTCGTCGGCATCGAAGCCGATGACCTCGGCTCGCGGAAACGCCCGCGCCATCGCGATGGTCGACCACCCCGCGCCGCAGCCTACGTCAGCCACCCGCAGCGCCGACGACACGAGGCGTTCGTGGAGGTCGGCGGCCGCGGGAATCCAGCGCTCGACGAGATCGCTCTGAAACGCCGGCCGATTGATGCCCGCCTGCCCGTTGCGAAATGCCGCGCCGAATATCGGATACGCCACGCCCCCACCGCTGCGATAGGCAGCCACTACGTGTTGAATCGCACCACCGATGCCTGCGACCATCTGCGCCAGCGGTGCGAGGTGAGCCGGATGCTCTTTGGTGGCAAGCACGGCAACGTGCGCGGCCGGCAACCGGTAGCGTCGTTCGTCGGCGGAGGCCGACAGCTCCTCGACCACGAGGAATCCTGCGACCGCCTGCTGCTCGAGCCACTCGCGGGCATAGCGAGACGCGATGCCGGTTTCGCGCGCGAGCTCCTGTGGCGTCAGCGCCCGGCCCGACGCGAGGGCGGCGTACAGCCCCAGCTCTGTCCCGAGGTAGATGCCATACAGCTCGAGCGCCTGAAGCGTGGACTGCAGGACCCGCGACGCAAGCGCCTCTTCGGCGCCGGCGGCGGCATCGTGGGACGTGACCTCGGCCAACACGGCTCTCTGCGATGTCATGCTGCGATCGTGCATCCGCCGCGTCGAGGCGTCGATGCCCAGGACGCCGCGCGTCTTAGCCGATGCGCCGGATTGACTTGACGAGTTGCCCGAGGCTCTGAAATGCTTGACCAGGCCTCCCCACAGATCCAGTGCGTACGGTCACGAGGTGCGACCGCCGATGGACGTTTTGTCCGACGTCATACGAGTCGTGCGCCTGTCCGGGGCGGTATTCTTCACCGCCGAGTTCTCATCGCCGTGGGCGCTCGAATCGCCCAATTCGGCACTGCTCGCCGACATCGTGATGCCCGATGCCGAGTGCGTGGTGTTGTTCCACATCCTCACGGAAGGCGCGTGCATCGTCGAGTGCGAGGGTTGCCCGCCAGCGCGGATGGACGCGAACGACGTGATCGTCTTCCCGCATGGCGAGCCGCACACGATGCGCAGCGACGAGCGCGCCGAGCCGACGCGGATGGATGCTGTCTTTCCACGGGTGTCCGAGGGCGCATTGCCTCGGGTGACGTTCGGCGGGGGCGGGCGCACGTCGCAGTTCATCTGTGGATATCTCAACTGCGATCAGCGATTCGCTCCCCTCCTGAGCACGCTGCCAACGATGTTGTTGGTGCGCAGCCGCGACGGCGCGACGACGCTCGAAGCGACCGATCGCGGCGGACGCCGTCCGACGAGTCGCCCGGTCGGGTCCGCGACGTGGCTGGGCACGACGCTGAAGTACACGATGCACGAAGCGCGAGCAGGGCGGCCCGGCAATGCCGCGATGCTCGGCCGCCTCACGGAGCTCATGTTCGTGGAGATCCTCCGCGAGTACATGCAGCAGATGACCGATGATCGGGGCGGGTGGCTGGCAGGACTCAAGGATCCGTACGTCGGTAAGGCGTTGCGCCTCATGCACGCGCACCCGATGCGGAGCTGGACGGTGGATGGTCTGGCGCGCGAGGCGGCGCTATCTCGGTCTGCGCTGGCGCAGCGCTTCACCGACCTGGTGGGTGAAGCGCCCATGCGATATCTCGCAAACTGGCGAATGCAGCTGGCCAAGGAGATGCTGCGGGAAGGTGTCCAGAGCATCCAGGAGATCGCCGCGCGCGTCGGCTACGAATCTGAGCCCGCGTTCAATCGGGCGTTCAAGCGAGCGACGGGCTTCCCACCCGCCTTGTGGCGAAGGGGCGTGACCAGCGCATCACAGGCGGCTTCGGGAATCGGCCCGATGCGAGGAGCGATCTGATCCCGCACTCAGGAAACGCTCGTCGGCATACCTCGTCCGTGCCGGTCGAGACCAGGAACCCTGTCACACTTGTTCCTCCCGTCGTGTCGGTGTCGTAGTTGTTGTGCCAGTTCCACCAGTTGTACGGCGGGGTCTGCGAGGCCTCGCCTAACCCGAAGTGGGTCGAGGTGTCCGACGCTGGAGAAGCCACCTTCCGAAAGCGCGCCGAGCGCAACGCGGACGACCCCGACTCCGCCGGGCGTGGAACGCGGCGCACCGATTCAAAGGGGGGCGACGCGACGTGATCGACCAGCGCCGTCTTCAGCGTGGCTTCCACCACCACAGCCGTGCGGTGACGTCCGTGGGCAACCGCATGCCCAGCTGACGCGCTGCCAGCACGATCTGACCACGGTGGTGAGCTTCGTGTGCGACGAAGTACGTCAGCACGTGGCCGACGTCCAGCGACAGGTTCCGCCACACGTACTTCGGCGTCGCGGGCACTGCGCCACCGTGGCCGCAGCCGAGGCGCAACAGGGCCTCCATCGCTCGGCTGCTTCGATTGAGCGCCGCGACGAGCTGCCGGCGACCGACACGCCGGCGATCGACTCGAGCAGGGACGGCAATGCCGTGTGGCTGGCCAAGTGTCTTGAGCCACGCGCAACGCGCGTTATGCAGGTGACCGCCGATCATCGCAATCGTCTTTCGGGGCACGCCTGGCAGCGTTGCCGTCCAGGCGGAGTCTGGAACGTGGCTGATGAGGAATACGGTGACGTGGTTGTTGGTCCGCCAGGCGGCGAGCACGGTGTCGGTGAGATCGCGTAGGTCCTGCATCGGCGTATCGGTGCACGTCGTCCGTCAGAGATATCCTACCCACCATGCGCCGCGGTGGCGGCTCTTCAGCCGTCCGTACCACACGCACACCGGATACATCGCGAGCACCACGAAGAGCCACACCAGATAGGCGACCCACAGCGGCCAGCCGATGTCCGGTGGGAAGGTCTCGCGCGCGCCGCCGACGGAGGGGAATGGCCCTGACAGAAACGCGAGCGAGAAATCGCCGTACCGCCCCCACACGAGGCACGACGCAACGACGTGCGCGAGCAGGAAGTGTCCGAGGTAGTAGAAGAGCGGCACACGGCCGAGCACGGCAAGCGGGTGGCTGGCCGTCGCCGAGCGGCGCTCGAACCAGGCCAGTGCGAGTAACACGGGACCGAGCGTCATCAGCAGGAACAGCAGCGACGGCGGGTACTTCGTGGTGCGCAGGAAGGAGAGCATCGTGTACACAGGCGTCGTCTGCGCGGTCCAAGGCTGCGGGTCGCCGTACAGGTTCAACGCGCGCAGCGCCACGAATCCGACCAGCGCGGCTGTCCCCGTCCATACGAGTGTCCGGTGTCTCGTCGACGCGTCGGTATCGTAGAGGACGCCTGCCGCGAACCCGAGTGCGAGCACGCCCACCCACGGGAGCATCGGATAACCCACCACGACGATCTGCCCGGCGATGGGGATGATGCCCTGCTGATGCAGGAGGAGCCACGCCGGCGCGAGGGCGCCCAATTCTTGCGCCTGCACGGGATCGACGAGGTTGTGGAGCGCGACGATAGCGACGCCGAGCGCGGCCACGACGCGCGCCCGGAGCGCGACAAGAGGCGCCAGCACGAGCATCGAGAGGCCCAGCGCGCAGAGCACGAGCAGCAGCCACGGGTCTCCGCCGAAGATCCTGAAGTTCAGCGCGAACCGGAGGAGCGTGACCTCCACGAGGATCAGCCACAGGCCTCGGGTCGTGAGGTACACGGCCGGGCGAGATGTGGACCGATCGCGGCGCAGCCGGCGCTGGGCTGCTAGACCGGCCAGGAAGACGAAGGCGGGGGCGCAGATGTGCGTGACCCAGCGCGTCAGGAAGAGCACCGGCGTGGTGCGCGAGAGATCTTCCGGCGAGAACGACATCGCGCCCACGTGAACGAAGTCGCGAACGTGATCGAGCGCCATCACCACCATCACGAGACCACGAACGGCATCGATGGCGGCGTGTCGCGCGACCGACGGGATGCCCGCAGATATGACGGCATCAGCAGGCCGAGTCCAGCCAACGTTCATACTTCGATTACTTGCTCGTGGAGCGGACGGAGATTGTAAAGCCGCTGCCCGTCGCGGAGCCTCGCTTGGGCCGGCGGAGGGTCCTCACCCTCCCGCTCTTCCCCCCTCCGCAGAAGAACTGATCGCCACCGTCGGACTCGAGCCCAGAAACGCCCACTCCGGGCGGCATCTCGAGCGTCTCCAGGACTTCCCCCGTTCGAGGATCGACTCGCCTCAGATCGCTCTCGTCACCTTCCCAGGTGCCGTGCCAGAGCTCGCCGTCGATCCAGGTGACCCCGGTGACAAAGCGGTTGGACTCGATGGTGCGAAG
>JBOGIN010000066.1:0-12055 GCA_050742275.1 Vicinamibacteraceae bacterium | reverse complement strand
GCCCTGGCTCCATGCGGCGTGGATGTCCATCACGCGGCGGACGTTGGCGTCGAGCAGGGCGGAGACCGAGTCTTCAAGACGCAGCGCTCTGTGCTCGCGCATGGCGCGCAGGGCGGTTGGCGGCAGGAACGGATCGCCGTTCGTCGTGAGGCCATCGGCGAAGCGCGGCGCGACCGCGAACCACATCGATGCGGGCACGGCCAGGTCGGCCGCCACGATCTCAGCCGAGAGGACAGCACGACCCGGCTCGCGCACGATGCTGGGGCCCTTGATCACGATCGGGGCGCCGCTCGATCGGGCGGTCTCCGTCATCCGTTCTCCTGGGACGGAAAGGGCTGCCACGTACAGGGAAGGCTCTGAGACGGGTGTCCCGTGAGGTGTGACCTCAATCATGCATGAACACGCGCACACGCGTTGGCTTGACGTACACCCGCTCGGCGGCGCGGAGGTGAAGTTGATCGAACTGATCGCGTCCGAGCTCCACCTGGATCAAGCCCCCGGCGGCGTCGCTGAGCTCCATCTTCACGATGGCGCCCGCCTGCCTCACGTCATTGACCGTTGCCCACAAACCGGTGCCGTCCTCGTCTCGTGTGATCTCGATCTCGTGCGGCCGCGTGTAGCCGGACGCGTTGCGCGCCTCGGCGGACGCGTGCGCTGGATACTCGAGCGCGAGCGGGCCCAGCACGGCCTTGCCGGCCTGCACGCGGCCGTGGAACATGTTGACGTTGCCGACGAAGTTCATCACGAATGGCGTTGCGGGATGCTCGACGACCTCCTCGGGCGTCCCGTCCTGCTCGATCGTTCCCTCGTTCATCACGACCACGCGGTTTGCCAGCTCGAGCGCCTCTTCCTGATCGTGGGTCACGAACACGCTGGTCAAATGGATCTGTCCGTGCAGGCGCCTGAGCCATCGTCGTAGCTCCTGCCGCACCTTGGCGTCGAGCGCTCCGAACGGCTCGTCGAGCAGCAGCACGCGCGGCTCCACGGCGAGGGCGCGCGCCAGCGCGACGCGTTGCCGCTGTCCGCCCGACAGTTGCGCCGGGTAGCGATCGCCGAGATACTCGAGCTGCACCAGCGCGAGCAGCTCCTCGACCTTGGCGCGAATCTCGGCCGTCGGCGGGCGCTCGGCGCGCGGGCGGACGCGCAGGCCGAACGCCACGTTCTCGAACACCGTCATGTGCCGGAACAGCGCATAGTGCTGGAAGACGAATCCCACGCGCCGGTCCTTCGGGCTTCGGTCGGTCGCGTCGTCGCCGTCGAAGAGCACGGATCCCGTATCGGGGACCTCGAGCCCGGCGATGGTTCGAAGGAGTGTCGTCTTGCCGGAGCCCGACGGTCCGAGCAAGGCCACCAGCTCTCCGGAGGTGACAGAGAAGCTCACGTCTCGGAGAGCGGTGAAGCTTCCGAAAGTCTTCGTCAAATCGCGAACTTCGATGCTCATACAGGACCTCGGCCGCGCACTCTTCAGGCCGCGCGCTACGTACGGACATTGCGTACGGAAACGACTACAGGCCGCGCGCTACGCGCGGAAATTACGTACGGAAACGACGGGCGTCGAGAGATACGCTCTCGAGAAACACAACGTAGCGCGCGGTCTTCAGACCGCGCGTAAGCTCGAGGCCTGCCCCTATCGATGCAGATGACGTTCCGCGAGGGTCTTTGCCACGAGCGTGACGAGCGCCAAGCAAGTCAAGACCGACGCCACCGCGAAGGACGCCTGGAACTGGTACTCGTTGTAGAGAATCTCCACGTGGAGCGGCAGCGTGTTGGTTTCGCCCCGAATGTGGCCCGATACGACAGACACGGCGCCGAACTCACCGATCGACCGTGCGCTGCAGAGAATGACCCCGTACAGCACGCCCCACTTGATGTTCGGCAGCGTCACTCGAAAGAACGTCTGGAGGCCGTTGGCGCCCAGCACGCGGGCCGCTTCTTCCTCCTGCGCTCCCGCCGCCTCCATCACGGGAATGACCTCGCGCGCGATGAACGGAAGCGACACGAACACCGTCGCCAGGACGATGCCTGGAACGGCGAAGACGATCCGGAAGCCGTGCTCCGCCAGCCAGGGTCCGAAGAACCCCTGGCGGCCGAACAGCAGCACGAACACCAGGCCGGCGATCACCGGCGATACGGCGAACGGCAAATCGATCAGCGTCGTGAGCAGGTGCCTCCCGCGGAACCTGAACTTCGCGATCGCCCAAGCGGCCGAAAGGCCGAACAAGAGATTCGCCGGTACTGCAATGGCCACCGTGACGAGCGTCAATCTCAGCGCCGCGAGCGCATACGGCTCGGCGATGGCGGCGAAGTACGCGGAGACGCCGTTGGCGAGCGCCTGGACGAACACGGCAATCAGCGGCAGGGCGAGGAACAAGGCGAGAAACGTGAGCGCCGCGCCCGTCAGCACGTGGCGGACGAGGGTCGGCTCCGTCAGCCGTCGTGCCCTCGACGGCACGATGACCTGTGCACGGTCTGCCGTAGCCGAGGCGGCGATCATGGACATCAGTGCGCAATCCTCCGTTCGCTCCAGGCCTGCAGCAGATTGATCATGAAGAGCAGCACGAATGACATGACCAACAGCACGAGCGCGACCGCCGTCGCGCCGGCGTAGTCGTATTGTTCGAGCTTGGTGACGATGAGCAGCGGGGTAATCTCGGTGCGCATGGGCATGTTGCCCGAGATGAAGACGACCGAGCCGTACTCACCGATGGCGCGCGCAAATGCGAGGGCGACGCCGGTGAGCCATGCCGGGAGCAGGTACGGCAGGATCACCCGGCGGATCACCTGCCATCGCGCTGCGCCCAGGCTCGCGGCCGCCTCCTCCAGCTCGAGGTCCAGGTCTTGGATCACCGGTTGGAGCGTCCGAATGACGAACGGCATCCCGATGAAGACGAGCGCGACGGTGATGCCCGTCGGCGTGAACGCCACTGGAATGCCCAGCGCGCCCAGGGGCTGTCCCAGCCATCCCTTGGGTGCGTACAACGTCGTCAGCGTGATGCCCGCGACTGCGGTCGGTAGCGCAAACGGCAGATCGATGGCAGCATCCACGAAGCGCTTGCCGGGAAATGTGTACCGCACGAGCACCCACGCGGCAATGAGGCCAAAGATCCCATTCAGGCACGCCGCCGCGAACGACGTGGTCATCGTCAACTGGTACGACGCCACGACGCGCGGATTGGCAACGGCTTGCCAGAATGCCTCCCAACCCATGGACGCCGAACGGATCGGCAGGCCCGCGAGAGGGATGAGCACCAGCAGCGAGAGGTAGAACGCCGTGAAGCCAAGCGTCAGCCCGAACCCGGGCAGCACGCTTGCGCGCTTGGAGCGGATAGTCAGCATGGCGCTCTACTGCGTCGCCGCCGCGGGCTTGTAGATCTGGTCGAAGACGCCACCATCGCCAAAGTGCGTCTTCTGCGCGGTCTGCCAACCGCCGAACACCTCATCGATCGTGAACAGGTTCACCTTCGCGAAACTGGAGGCGTGGGCGGCCGCCACCTGCGGATCCCGCGGCCGATAGTGGTGTTTCGCGACGATCTCCTGTCCTTCGGGCGAGTACAAGTACTGGAGGTACGCCTCGGCGACCGCTTGCGTCCCCCTCCTTCCGACGACCTCGTCCACGACCGTGACCGGCGGCTCGGCGAGGATGCTGACGGAGGGCACGACGATCTCGACCGCGCCGTTGGTCTCTTCGAGGGCCAGGTATGCCTCGTTCTCCCACGCCAGCAGCACGTCGCCGATGCCGCGCTGGACGAACGTGTTCGTCGATCCACGGGCGCCGGAGTCGAGCACGGGCACCTTGGAGTACAACTTCGTCACGAAGGCGCGCGCGCGCTGCTCGTTCCCGTTCGGTTGACGCAGGGCGTATCCCCATGCCGCCAGATAGTTCCACCGAGCTCCCCCAGATGTCTTTGGATTCGGCGTAATCACGGCGATGTCCGGCTTCAGCAGATCGCCCCAGTCCTTGATGCCTTTGGGGTTCCCTTTCCTCACCAGGAACACGATGGTCGACGTGTACGGCGCGCTGTTGTGCGGCAGACGCTTCTGCCAACCGGCGTCGAGCAGCCCCGCGCTCGCGATCGCGTCGATGTCGTAGGCGAGCGCCAACGTCACGACATCCGCCTCGAGGCCGTCGATGACCGCGCGCGCTTGGGCGCCGGCGCCACCGTGCGACTGCCGCACGGAGACGGCCTGGCCGGTCTTCTTCTGCCAGAAGGCCGAGAAGGCGGCATTGAATTCCTGGTACAGCTCGCGCGTCGGATCGTAGGAGACGTTGAGCAGCTCGACTGCCCCGGAGGCGCTGGCCGACCCAGCATCCCCGGGACGTCCGCTGTCGGGCCCGCCGCCGCAGCCAACCATCGCCGCAACCGTGAAGAGGAGTAGTGCAAGAGATCTCATGTTCATGTTCTGGAGCTCGCCGCTAGAAGGCGAGCTGCGTACGGAAAACGAGCGCGTTCTCCGCGGGACGCAGACCGTCCGCATCGCCGTCGAAGACGGTGCGCTCGACGTTGAAGACATACTTGATGAAGGGATTGACGTACCAGTTGACCCCGACGGTCACGGCTTCTGCCTTCCGGCTCGCGTCGGCATCGGCCAAGCCGAGCAGGATCGCGTCACGGTCGATCGTCAGGGTGTGGTACCGCACCGCGACCTGGATCGCCCCGATGCCGCCGCCGCCGAAGTCGAAGTTGCGGCGTGGCCGCACGCCGCGCTCGGTCGCGTCCTCGCCGGTCAACACGATGGAGCCCGCAATCTGCCACGCGTCATGACCGATGTCCGCGCGCGTCTCTTCGCCGAGAACGGTCTGTTCGGAGTGCACGTACTCGCCGAACGCCCCAACCGTCTTGTAGTAGTAGAAGACCTGAGGCGAATAGCGCGTTCGCTTGCCGTCCGCCGTCACCGCCTCGCTGTATGCGAAGAACGGCTGCCGGAGCGACGCGGTCCGGAACGACGGCAGCTCCGACCGCGTGCCTGTCGAGCCGGACATCGCGAAGCCCAAGCCATGGAGCGGCGCCGGTGTCGCGTCGGTGAACGGCCGCACGACCAAGCGCCCCGCCACGTCGAAGCTGTCGTTCGTGTCGACATCGGCGCTCGCACCATCCGTCACGCCATTCAGGACGCCTGCGGCATAGCTGATCACGTTCCCGGCGACGTCCCCCATCACTTGCACGCCGAAGTCGCGGTTTGGCACCAGCGTGTTGGGAAGCGCTCGATCGAAGAACAGCAGCGAGGCGGCAGCATGCAGCCGCTCCAGGCCGAACGGCGTCTTCGCCTTGCCGACCCGCACGCGGAACGCGTCAGTGAAGTGCGTGTCGATATACGCGTCCTGCACCACGAGCTCGCCGCCAGCGAAATCGGGGTTGAAGTAGAACTCGAAGCGCTCGGCGATTCGCCCGCGCAGGTATGTCCGGAGTCGACGGGCGCTGAATTCGTTCTCGATGGCGTCAGCGCTATCGTCGACCGCGAAGCGTCCGTCGAGGTGAGTCAGCAGGCCAATCTGCAGCCGGAAGCCTTCGTCCTCGCTCTGGAGCACGAAACCGTCGTCCCATCCCGCGGTCACAGGGCTGGCGGGTTCCTCTGCTGCGGCCGCAATGTCCTTGGCCGCTGTCTGCGCTTCGGCGCCGAGCGGAGCAGCCAGGAGGAGCAGTCCGACCATGCCCCATCGCCGGCAGGCACGGCGAGCATGAAGAAGCGTCAAGTCTCGCGTCAGGCGACCGCACATAGGGCTCACCCAGTTGCATGAGCGGTGCCGTCACGGCTCGAGTGCCGTAAGTGATTTATAATCAGCGCCTTCTATTTGATGCGACCGTGTTGTGTCGCGGAAATACCGCCGTCGAACGCACAGAACTTCCACGAACCCGCGCGACATCGCGGATATTCCACGGATGGTTCGAAGCCGACGAGAGCCAGCAGCGCTGGCTCAACCTGCGGTTCCGCCGAATCGCTGCTCCAGTATCCTGAGGCCGAGACTCCGCTGCTCATCGAACGAGGCAGCGACCATGCGTCTGAGGCTCGGGATGTCCTGTCGAATGGCGGCGAACTGGTCGGGCAGCTCTCGCGCGTCCTCAATGTGCAGAAGCAGCGACTTCCAGCCCACCGTCGTGAACAGGGCGTTCACCTTGGTGTGCTCGCGCGACGTGAGCGCGACCGGGACGGCACCGCAGTATGCCCCCATCAACAACCCATGCAGGCGATTGCTCACCACGAGGTCCGCACGCCGATAGAACGCCTCGAATGCCTCGAGCGTGACGCGCGCGGCACCAAAGGGAACGTCGTGCAGCCTGCTCATCTGGCGCATGAACTCCTCGTCTTCCTCGACCTGGTAGTACGAGCTCATGCGATGTCTCTCGTCGGGGATGAGCTGGCCCGCCAACGCGCCAAGCGCCTCCGATAGACGCGACGTGTACGCCCGTGGGTCGGGCGCCTCCGGGATGGTCTCGCGGAAGCTCACGCGAATGCCCTGCCGCTGAACATCGGCCGGCCGAGGCGGAGCGGGGAGAAAAGACAAGTCCGGAAAGTATTCGGCGCTCGCCACGCCCGCGGCTCGCAAGGCTGCCAACGACTGGTGGTCGCGCACGCCGATCCACGCGCAGTCCTTGCACCAGGAGTGATTGGCGGTGGGAATGACGGATGTGCCGATCACGACTTTCGGGCCGGCGAGCAGCTCGACGCTCGTCTTCTTCAACGACTTCAACCAGCTCCCTGCGGCGCGCCCGGCCTGTGTCGGCGGGCGCCACGTCCGTCCTCCCGGCGGGAGGAAGTTGTAGACGGCGCCTCCGCGCAGCGTCGTGAGCGCCGAGCGCCAGCCGAGGCGCCAATGACCTGGTGGTGCGCTCTCGATGAATGCGGGCGCGCCATTGTGCACGCAGACCGAGCCGAGGTCGGTCAACGCGTGCATCAGCGCTCGAAAGATGAACTGATCGCCGAGATTGTCGTTACGACCGTTGAAGCGCAGGAGGTAGAGATTTCGTCCATGCATCGCGGAGCTTGCATGTCAAGGGCGCTAGGTGTAGCGGAGGTCGATGACGCGGCCGGTCAGCCAGAGCGACAACCGTGTCGGCACGACGCGAACGCAGAGCAGCGTGGTGGCCAAGGCGAGTCGCTTGACGGCGCTTCCGCGGACCTTCCGTACGGCCCTCAAGTGGGTTGTGAGCGGCACGGCAGTGGCCACGTCGCCGAGACGGCCAGCCAGATAATCCAACGTCAGCAGCCTCCAACTCCGGGATTTCCACGCCGACCTGTCCGCCGCGTGTCCGAGCGACCTGGCGATGTCCTCGAGACGATGTGCGCGAGCGTCCTGACGGGCCCTCGCCTTGCGGACCTGATCTGGCGTCATGCCGGCCTTGGCCGCGTTCATCCCGTTGTTGTGCACGCGGTACACCGCGCGCGGTCCCGTCTTCAAGACCGCGATTCGGCCGAACAGGGGCGCCGGGTCCATCAGCAGGGCATCGCCGCCGATACCGTTCAGCGTTTCTGGAAGCGGCATGACCTCGTCGAGATAGCGGCGAGCCCACGCGTTGCCCGATTGCGGTGCCGAGAGGAACGCTCCTGGGCCGCGCTCGAGGACCATCTCGCGGAGGTCGCCTTCGCCCGGCGGCCCGTGCGGAGTTATGTCAATCGGGTATGGCGCTTCCTTGAGGATTCTGAGATACGCCTCTGAGCGGACCACCTCCCTGTCGCGATGGGCGCGGACATGATCCGCCACCGCGCCGGGCAACAGGAAGTCGTCGGCATCCAGAAAGATCACAACCGAGCCGCGGCTCAGCTCGAAGCCGCGATTCATCGTCGACGCCACCCCACCATTCGGCTTGAGCTCAGAGACTATTCGGCAGCCGTACGATTCGATCACCGCCCGCGACTCATCGGTCGAGCCGTCGTCGACCACGATGACTTCCAGTGGCTCGTAGTCTTGCGCGAGCGCGCTATCGATGCACTGTTTCAGATAGCGCGCGTAGTTGTGGTTCAGCACGATCACGCTGACGAGCGCGCCGCGTCCGCGGCTCCGCAGCGTCGGCGAGGCAACCCAGTTTTCGCGTCGCTCGCGCCTTTCCCGCTCCGGCGCGTCGGCAAGACGAGCCGGCGCGGCTGGCTCGCTTGGGACCGTGTGAACTGAGGCTAGTCCAGGCATCGACGGATCTATGAAGCATGCAGTGTGCCGTCACGGACAAGAGCCATTAACTGATTGAGCATTAGTTGGTTGACGGGAATATCAGCCGCGAATCATCACGGAATTACAGCCGAAAGCACTGGCGGAATGTCCGTGAAGCTGTCGATGTCGCTGATTTTCTGTGGTACAGTCGCCTGTTGATGGACCTGCTGCTCGCGGTCTGGCGTGAGGTGTGTCGTCACATCGAGATCGACGAGGCGATTAGTCGCATCGCGCAACCGGTCGCCGATCACGTTCCGGCGGATCTGATCCTCGTGCGTCGTCTGGATCTGAGTCGCTCGGTGCTGGACACCGTGGCCGAGGGCGCTTGTGGGACGACGGCCCGCGATGCGTTGCCGCGGCGCACGACGATCGCGCCTCGCGACCTTCCTGAGCTGCTCGCGTGGTGTCGGTCGAGTGCGGTGACACGCGGACCAGAGGGATCGCTGGATGTCGTGACCCAGACGGTGGTGCCGCCTGGCATCAGCGGCGAGTACCTCGCTGGCCCGCTCAGCGACGAGTCAGGACCGATCGGCGCGCTCGTGATTCAGGCCTCCGGTGGTCAGTGGCGTCCAGAGCACGAGCGCGTGGTGGCAAGTCTTCTCGAGCCGATCGCGGTCGCGCTCACCAATGACGCGCGGCTGCACGAGCTCGCGCGGCTCCGCGAGGCGCTCGAGGCGGACAAGCGCGCGTTGCTGTCGCGGCTCGACCGGCAAGACGTTGCGGAGGCCATCATTGGCGCCGAGGGAGGGCTGCGCGACGTGATGCAACGCGTCGAGCAGGTGGCGGCGACCGACACCCCGGTCCTGCTCATCGGCGAGACCGGCTCTGGCAAGGAGGTTGTCGCCCGCACCCTTCACACGCAATCGCGTCGGGCCTCGGCGCCGATCGTTCGGGTGAACTGCGGGGCCATTCCTCCGGGACTCGTCGATTCGGAGCTCTTCGGCCACGAGCGGGGGAGCTTCACGGGCGCGGTCGGCACGAGGCATGGCTGGTTCGAGCGCGCCGATGGGGGAACGTTGTTCCTCGACGAGATCGGCGAGCTGCCACTCGAAGCGCAGGTGCGCTTGCTCCGGGTGTTGCAGGATGGGATATTCGAGCGTGTGGGCGGCCACAAGCCCATCAGCGTCGACGTGCGTATCGTGGCCGCGACGCATCGCGACCTGGTGGAGATGGTTGCCGAGAGCAGCTTCCGCGAAGACCTCTGGTATCGCATCAGCGTTTTTCCGATTCGCCTGCCACCGCTTCGCGAGCGGCCCCAGGACATTCCCATGCTGGCCGCGCATTTCGCGCGGCGCGCCGGCATTCGCCTTGGGGGCTCGCCGCTCGCGCTTGCGCCGCACGACATCGATCTGCTGCTGGCGTACGACTGGCCGGGCAACGTGCGCGAGCTCGCGACCGTCATCGAGCGCGCCGCCATCCTGGGCAACGGCCATCATCTGCACGTCGGCGTGGCGCTGGGCGTCGGCGATGACGCGTCGACGCACGCGCCCCAGCCGCTTCACCCAACGCCCGCCCGATCATCCCGCAGCCTGGAGCGGAACGACGAGGCCGGCCGCGACATCGAGTCGGCGCTCGTTGCCTGCCGCGGCCGCATCGAAGGGCCGTTCGGCGCTGCCGCACGGCTCGGCATCAATCCACATACCCTGCGGGCGCGCATGCGGCATCTCGGGATCGAGTGGCAGTTGTTCCGCGATTCGGCCCGCATCTCGCCTACCTCCACGCACCACCTTCCGCTGTCGCATGCGGGGAAGCGTGAGAACGAACGGCCGATCATCGAGCAAGCCTTGCGTGCGGCGTACGGGCGCATCGAGGGTCCCCTCGGTGCCGCGGCTCGCTTGGGAATGAATCCTTCCACGCTGCGGTCGCGGATGCGGAAGCTGAAGATCGAATGGACCGTGTATCGACTCACCGCCAGAGCTCACAAGTAAGTCTCTCGAAGTCAAACTTTCTTGACGCGTGGAAGCGACCACGGGCAAGCTTGTGCGCGATGAGTGCCCGCGCCCTTGCCTGTTGTCGGCCAACATGCCCCTTCCCCTTCAGCGGCACGGTGCGTACGTTGGCGGCACCCTGACGCCGAGTCCCTAGTGCTCGGTCACCGCTCGAAGGCCCGGAAGGGATTGCCCTTCCGGGCCTTTTGTATTTCGTGGCAGCAAAGACCGTGAACACAAGTCCCAGGTGAGACCGCATGCGGCAGCACAGCGCGCGACAGGGCAGCGGCGGCAACGACGACATCAGTCGCGTTGGACTGTTCGAGGACAGGTACGGCAGAGGCGCGCTCGATCGGTTGGTCCACCTTCTCCAGCAACCGTGCTTGTCGTTCGCGGCGATCGCGACGGAGTTTGGCGTCACCAGGGAGCGCGTCCGCCAGTGGCACCTCCGGTTGCTACCGGAGGCGCCTCAAGGACGTGCGCGTCGACGACTGTGCTGCGAGCTGCGACGCCGGCGCAAGGTCATGACAGACCCGTTGCTCAGCGCGTTCTACCGGCATGCACGCGCTCATTTCGGCGCCGGGCACGTCGCGCTGGTGCGCGCCACTGACGGCTTCCGGCGCCGCACGGCGCGCATCGACGGCCGCCTCGTGGCTCTGCACGACGCCAGCGAGAGCACTGGCCGCATTCGACAGAGCGCGCGGCGCTGGCGCGATGCCGACTTCCTCTATCTCCGGTTGACGGACGAGGCGTTCGTCTTCCTGCCCACGACGCTGGCGCGCGCGGCGCGCGGCCACACGGCACGTGAATGGGCGCTGGCATACGCGCGATACAGGAATACGTTCGAAGCATTTCATGCCCCGCCGCATCCGCCGCTGGCGGATGTCGCGTCACAAGACCTGAAAGTGTCTCCATGAATCGCCCCTGGCCATTGTCCACGACGTCTCTCACCGTGCCGCTCGCGGCCATCGTGCTGGCCGCGGCGACCGCGGCCCACGGCCAGCAGGGCAACACGGCCATCGTGGTCGGTCTCGTCACGGATCAGAGCGACGCACCGATCCCTGGCGCGACCGTCACCTTGACACACCTCGGAACGAACACGCCCACTCTCGTCTCGACCGACGGCCGCGGTCAGTACCGCACACCTCCGCTGCGCATCGGGCGCTACGACGTGACCATCGAGCTCGAGGGCTTTCGGCGGTTCCACCAACGCGAGGTCGTGTTGAGCCTCGGCGATGTGCGCACGATGAACGCGGCGCTGCAGGTCGGCGCATTGTCGGAGCAGACCACCGTGTCGGGAACCGTTCCGCTCCTCGACGTGGCGGATTCGACAGTCGGAACCGTGATCACGAATCAACAGATCAACGACCTGCCGCTCAATGGCCGCGACTACCTGCAACTGGCGTCGCTCTCCTCTGGCACGTCTCCCACGACCGACGTTGGCGTCAGCATCGGCGGACAGGCGGGCAGCCAGGCGGCGTTCCTGCTCGACGGTCAGGACAACAACAGCCAACAGATCTCGAATGGACATGCTGGCCAGAAGGAGGTCGTCAAGCCGTCGGTCGACGCGATTCAAGAGCTCGAGGTGGTCACCAACGGCTATGCGGCCGAGTACGGACGCTCCTCCTCGGGTGTGATCAGCGTTGCCCTCAAGTCTGGCTCCAACGCCCTGCACGGTACCACGTACGAGTTCTTTCGCGACGCCGCGTTGGACGCGAAGAACTACTTCGCGCAGGACAAGCCGCCGTTCCGTCGAAACCAGTTCGGCGGCACCGCCGGATTCCCGATTCTGCGCAATCGCACCTTCTTCTTCGGCGACATCGAGCGAGGCACGATCCGGCAGAGCACGACGGTCGTCTCCACGCTGCCGCAGCCCGCGGTCCGCGCCGGACGGTTCCCGTCGCCAATCGTCGATCCGCTGACCGGGCGGCCGTTTCCAGGCAATCGCATCCCGCGGTCCCGGATCGACCGCGCATCCGCCCGG